>JANNKF010000384.1:0-9071 GCA_031396165.1 Bacteroidales bacterium
TATCATTAAAGGTATAGTTTATACGGCCGAAATATGAAAGACTGGCCTGATGAAAGGATCCTGCTGAGCTAATGGAAGCGGAAGAACCAAAGGTTGGTAGTAAGACATTGAAGTTCTGAAAACCTGAAGCGGAAACACCAAGGTTCCTTCCCCACTGGTTCTTTTCATAACTGATACCAGCTACTCCTGCAAAAGCATGTTTCCCGAATGCCTGATTGTAAGAGAGGTAATTTTCATACTTTGGAAAGCGCGACATACTATAACTTTCGTTCAGGTAGGGAGCAGTTTGCGTATTTTGAAAATAGCTTTCGCTAAGGAAATTCAGGCTATGATCAAAGGAACTTTCATACTGAAATTGAGACCGGAAGGAGAGCTTATCTTTCAAAATCCATAATTCACCATAAAACTGGGCAGCAATTTTGAGTTCGTCATATAAGTTTGTAGTTCCGGCAATTTGTGACATCGGGTTTGGCTGATTGTTGAAATGATACGGATTTGTACCAAAAGAAATGAAATGAGGATTAGACACATAACCAGGAGCGAGATATCTTTCATCCGGATCAATAACAGGACGGTTTGCAGGATTCATCATCATGCTGTTCATATCACCGTCGACACCTCCGTTTTTGTTAAAACGAACCATGATGTTATTTCCAAACTTCAGGACATCCTTAAAGAGTTTGTATTCGTTAACCAATTTGACAGTATAACGTTGCATACGATAAGTCCCTCTGGTCGATTCCTGATCATTATAGCCCACATTTAAGCGGTATGTTACTTTTTCTGAACCTCCCGATACACTCAGGTTGTGTTCGGTGATTCTGGCATTTCTGAACATGGCTCCATACCAGTCACCATTGTCCTGACGGGCATAGTCGATTATGTCAGGGTCGAAAAAAGTGGTATTGATACCATCACCTAATATTCCAACTGCGCTTGTTGGAATCCACTGACCACTTCCTGAATCGTAGTTATTCTTACCCTGAATGTCAAGGATAAGGTCAGTATACTGACTGCCATTAAGCATTTTCATATTCTTACCCGGGGTTGCAATACCAAAATATCCGGTATAATTTAAAACAGGAGTTCCGATTTTTCCTTTTTTAGTAGTGATAATAATAACTCCGTTAGCTCCGCGAGCTCCATAAATAGCTGTGGAAGAAGCATCCTTCAATACTTCCATTCTTTCTATTTCATTAGGAGAAACCATGTTCATATCACCCACCATTCCATCGATAACCACAAGCGGGCTTCCACTGTTTATAGAGGTGGTACCCCGGATCCGTATTGATGGTGATGATCCCGGGCGACCACCGTCTCCATCAGTTACATCTACACCTGCAGCCTGACCCTGAAGTATCTGGCCAACATTCGAAAATGAACGGTTTGCGATCTGAGCCGGTGTAACTGAAGATACTGATCCGGTAAGATCACTTCTCTTGACTGTACCATAACCTATCACGACAACTTCATCAAGAAATTGTTGCGATTCAATAAGAATAACATTTACAACACTTTGAGCTCCTAACGGTATTCTCTGGGATTCATAACCAACAAATGAAATCTGAAGAATAACATTGCTTGCTGATATGTTCAGAGAGAATTTCCCATCAAAACCCGTAAGTACCCCAAGAGTTGTGCCAGGGATAGCAACCGTGGCACCTGCAAGTGACAAACCTTTCGCGTCTATGACCTGTCCGGTAATCGTTCTTTGTTGAGCAAAGACTCCCATGGAGATCAGTATGAACCACAAAGTGATTACTAATTTAGAATTATTGTTTCTCATATGTTTACTAAAGTTAGATCGTTAAAAAATTCTTAAATACATGACATAGAATAGTCATTTAAGCAACTTTAGCTTTTCCATAGGCATAATTGTAAACAGGTAAAGTATGGTGATTATTCCGGATCTAACTAAACCACCAGTTCCGACACAATGTGAGCCACCTTTTTTAATGGAGGAGTTGTAATGTAAAGCTACTCTTTTTTCCCGGATTAAGATTTCTTAATATTACTATGTAATTATATTTTATATGACTATCGGCAATGAGTAATAAAGTTAGCAATTTTTGTTTTTTATACCCCCTTCCCGACCTTCCCCCACGCCAGCCTGCCGGTAGGCAGGGGGGAAGGAGCAGAAAACAAAGCTTCCCGCTTAGGCGGGACGGGAAAGGGGGTAATTAAAATGAAATGGAAGTAATTGATTATTAGACTTATAAATTTTACAATATTTTAATATTAATTTCTTATTATTGATTCCCGATACTCATTATATTTTAAAATAAATTGAGTATCAGCAATCATTAACAACGGGTTACCATCTTCTAAAGAAACTTGTTGATCGCAATCAGGACAAAAGGAAGTGTAAAAATACTGATGATTGTTGAAACAAATACGTTTCCTACAGCTATCTGATCGTCGGCACCAAGTTCCTTAGCCATTATAACAACACTCGCCATACATGGCATCGCAACCTCAAGAATAATAACCGAAGAAACCAGCTTATCCGGTGAAATGTCAAATAAGGAAGAAACAAGTGCAAACAGTCCAATAAGGATCGCCGGCACAAATATCAGTCTGTTAAAGCTGATTATATATAGGCTCTTCTTTCTCAGTAATCCTCTGATATTTGTCAGGGCGAGCATGGCTCCGATATAAAGCATGCAGAGCCAGGTATTGGCTGCACCGAGTTCCGACAGTGGCGAAACAATTATATCTGGCAATTTTATTGAAAGAAGAAAGAAAACGAATCCGATGACAGTTGCCAGAGTATTGATATTAAACACTTTCAGGATACTTCTTTTCCACGAGACTCCATTTCCATATGTCAAAACAATAACTCCAACTGTCCACATTATTATATTAGACATAAACTGGAACATGCTGGCATAGAGTAATCCTTCTGAACCATAAAGCGAATAAATAAGAGGAAATCCGAGGAAAATGATGTTTCCGAACATAGAATGTGCTTTAAAAACAGCAGCCTCCCTATCCTTTATTCTGAATAACCTTGCTGTCAGCCAGCCCGTAAGCAGCATAAAAAAGAGTACCGCTCCGCTTATTGTCAGTACTATAAGACTGTTTGCAAGCAACCTGGGTGTTGCATCGAGTTTAAGAAAATTGGTGAAAAGCATCAGTGGAAGAGAGATGTTAAATATCAGCTTCGATAACATATCTTTCGAGTCGTGTGTAATAACCTTAAACTTTACTGCTACTGCCCCGATCAGAACAACAATTGCAAGAATTATGATCTGAGATATTATGATCCTTGTTTCCAATATTATTAAGTGTAATCAGTACATTTATTAATCAGATTCAAATATAACACCTTTCGTGTGACTCACATATTCCTGTTTTTCTTTTTATCGTGAACAAAGAAAATTAAACTATAAACCTCATGAGGAGCGAACCAAAGAGGCTTTTTGTTGTTAGAAGTCTGTGTTGACCTTTCGACCTGAGTTACCAATTATCTTACCTGTAAACCAATGATCACGTCCCCTCTGTTAAGGCATTTCAGATCACTTATTAAAATCCTGTTTATAATATTTTTCAATTCCTGCAAACCTGATCCGCTCCGTTTTGAGGAGATTAAATCATCTCGTTCGGGAATCCACTTTGTAAACCTTATAATTGAGAATGATTCAATAAATCAGCTTGATAACGGGAACGTCTTCAATGGAGGAGGAGTTGGAATAGGAGATTTTAATAATGACGGTTTGCCTGATATATACTTTACCGGTAACCTTGTATCAAATAAACTGTATCTTAATAAAGGAAACTTTTCATTTAAGGATATTACTGACATCGCAGGTGTCACTGGGCAAGGAAAATGGTGCCGCGGAGTTGCAGTCGTTGACATAAATAATGATGGTCTTCAGGATATCTATATATCGGCTACTATATGGGACGACCCTGAAAAGAGGAAAAACATCCTCTACGTGAATACAGGCACTGACAGCAAAAACATTCCTCATTTCACAGATCTGGCTGCAGAATATGGACTTGACGATGATTCACACACCACACAGGCTGCCTTCTTCGATTATGACAATGATAGCGACCTTGATGTCTATCTTACAGTAAATGAGATCAATGACCGTAATTCGCCATTTATTTTTCGCCCCGTAATACGCGATGGGTCAAATTCAAGCACTGGCAGGCTTTACAGAAATGATTGGGATGAAAATCTGGATCATCCGCATTTTACCGATGTTTCAAAACAGTCCGGGATTCAGACGGAAGGATATGGTAACCAGGCTAGTATTACTGATATTAACCGGGATGGATGGAAAGACATTTATGTTTCGAACGATTACCTCTCGAACGATCTTATGTGGGTAAACAATAAGAACGGGACTTTTTCAGAACGGTTATCCTCGGTTTTCAAGCACACCTCCAACAGTGCAATGGGAAACGATATCGGGGATATCAATAACGACGGGCTGATGGACTTTATCACCCTCGATATGAATCCTGAAGACAACTACCGGAAAAAAATGATGCTGCCTCCTGCAAGCTATCAGTTCTTTCAGAATTCCGACAGATTTGGCTACGGATACCAGTATATAAGAAATACGCTTCAGCTGAACCAGGGAAAAATACCTGGAGGAACTGATTCAACAAACTGTCCTGTATTCAGCGAGATAGCATATTTTGCCGGGATTGAGGCAACAGACTGGAGCTGGGCGCCGTTGCTTTGCGATTTTGATAATGATGGTTATAATGACCTCTTCATTGCCAACGGCTTTCCGAGAGACATCACCGACCGTGATTTCGGCATGTTCAGAAACAAGGCCTGGCTCACAACATCAAAGGCTGAAATTCTGAAGCAGATCCCTGAAGTAAAGCTTCACAATTACCTCTTCAGGAATAATAAAGATCTCACATTCACTGATAGGTCTTTATCCTGGGGTTTGTCGGCCCCGACTTTCGCTAACGGAGCCGCTTATGCTGATTTCGATAGTGATGGTGATCTTGACCTTGTAATAAACAATATTAATGATGAGGCTTCACTATACAGGAATAATTCAAAGGAATTATTTCAGGGAAGCAGTAATTATCTGCAGATCAGTTTATCCGGCGATTCGAAGAATTTAAACGGACTCGGAACCATCATAAAGATCTATTATGATAATGGGAAGATGCAGATATGGGAAAACAGTCCGTATAAAGGATATATTTCAACATCTGAGGTGTTGGCTCATTTTGGTCTGGGCGACATTAAAAATGCAGATTCCCTTATCGTAAAATGGCAAAATGGTAAAACACAACGGCTGGAAAACATTGTTGCAAATCAGTTGCTTAAAATCAGTATTAAGGATGCCACATTTTCATCTCCTGAAAAACAGAATCAGGAATCAGAGAATACTCTTTTTTCCGACATAAGCAAAAAAGTCAAAGTTGATTATGTGGATTCCGAGGAAGATTTTGTCGATTTCAATATCCAAAAATTGCTTCCCCATAAGCTTTCGGAATATGGACCAGGTCTTGCAGCCGGAGATATTGACGGAAACGGAACGGATGATATTATTACCGGAGGTTCGGCAAAACAGAGCGCGCGGATCTTTCTTCAGAATGCGAATGGGACATTTACTACCCGTTCACTGCTTAATGATCAAATGATTAAATCAAAAAAGTCAGACGATATGGGAATTATTCTTTTTGATGCTGACGGTGACGGAGATAAGGATCTTTACATTTCATCGGGGGGATATGAAAATGAACCGGGTTCAGAATCATATCAGGATCACTTTTACTTAAATGATGGGAGAGGCAATTTCACCGACAGAAGTGATGCCTTTCCGGCTAATCATACAAGTAAAGCATGCGTAAGAGCTGCTGATATTGACCACGATGGGGATCTCGATCTTTTTATTTCAGGAAGAGTGGATCCTTCAAATTACCCTAAACCGGTTTCAAGTTTCATTTCCAGAAATGATTCGGAAAAGAACAATATAAAGTTCACTGATATTACAAAGGAGGCTGCTCCCGGTTTAATTGCTATGGGAATGGTATGCGATGCCTTATTTACCGATTTTAACAACGACGGGTGGAGCGATCTGGTCCTGGCAGGAGAGTGGATGCCTGTTACGTTTCTTAAAAATGAAAAAGGAGTCTTCAAAGATGTAACTCAGGAGACAGGAATAAGTGATTTTAAGGGCTGGTGGAACACCCTGACTTCAGCGGATTTTGATAATGATGGGGACATGGATTATATGGCCGGAAACCTGGGATTGAATTCATACTTCAGGGCTTCGGAAAAATACCCTGTTTCAATAATTTCAGGCGACTTTGACAACAACGGAAATTTTGATGCATTTACTTCATTGTATCTGATGACCAGTCAGACAGATTCGACAAAAAGGGATTATCCTGCAAATGGTCGCGATGATGTCGTAAAACAAATGATAAAGATGCGTGCCAGCTTTCAGAATTATAAGTCATTTGCTGTTGCTACTATAGATAAACTCTTCACCGAAAGCCAGTTAAATGGAGCGCTGAAAATGAAAGCTACTGAGTTAAGGTCCTCGTACATAAGGAATGACGGCAACAATAAATTCACATTAATTCCCTTACCTGCCATGGTTCAGCTCTCGGCTGCGAATGGCATGATCGCAGACGATTTTGACGACGATGGAAACTGTGACCTGCTAATCAATACAAACGATTTCGGGGCAGATGTAACGGTGGGCAGATATGATGCCCTGAACGGATTGTTACTGAAAGGAAACGGAAAGGGGGATTTTACTTCGGTTGCTATAGGCGAAAGCGGGATCTTCATCCCTGGTAATGGAAAAGCACTTGTCAAACTGAGAGGTAATAAAAACAATTATCTTATGGCTGCCTCCCAGAACCGTGGTCCGCTTAAAATATTCGGACTAAATACAAAGGTTACTTCAATTCCGTTATCAGACCAGGATCTTAATGCTCAAATTGTATTTACAGATGGTAAAATTCAAAGGAAGGAGTTTTATTATGGCGATTCATTTCTGTCACAATCGGCGAGATTCTTAAAAGTAGGGAGAAATGTCAGATCTGTTACAATAACTGATTTCAAAGGTAATGAGAGGCAAATTGATCTTTAAAAACATAAAACCTAATATAAATATTGGCAATAAATCATAAATATTTAACTAGAGCAGGGAGATCCCTCGTTGGCACTCGGGATGACACCGTAAGTTTATGGTCTTGGGGGAAAGAAGTGACCCCGCAAAGCCCTGTCATCCTGAGCGGTAGCGAAGGATCCCCACATCATTTTTGATATTTTAATTGAAGTCAAAGTCAAAGTCAATCATTTCATAATTTTTTATCAATTATCATTCATTCCATATTATCATAAACCGTTTATAGAATCCTTATGAGACATATAAAACCACTTTCAACTGCGGGTATTGTGATTATTTCACTCGCAGCCTGTAAACAGATTAAAACAGAACCATTGTCAGATACAGAAATCCTCCACCAAAACCAGGATAAGCTGACCCAGGTCATAATTTATGATGTATTCACTCCACCTGTTGCTAGCAGACTCTATGTCTACACTTCGCTTGCCTCATATGAAGCCATAAGATTTAATAAAGTTGATGCTCCTTCAATTACCTCAAGATTAAATGGTTTCGGCGCCATGCCTGTTCCGGAGAATGGAAAAACATATAATTTCACGCTGGCAGCCACAAAAGCATTTTTTAATGTGGTAAGAAACGTGCGGGTATTCTCGGTGGATTCATTAATCTCCTGGGAAGAATCAGTCTACAAAAGTTTCAGGGAAACACTGGATGAAGATACCTTTAACCGGTCAACGGCTTTCGGAGACAGTGTAGCCAAAAAGATACTGGAAAGAGCAAACAAGGATGGTTATACTGCTTCAAGAGGGAAGCCTAAGTATCTGGGAAGCAATGAAAAAGGAAAATGGAGACCAACTCCTCCCGATTACCTCGACGGAGTGGAATGGTGCTGGAATACAATGCAACCACTTGCAATGGATTCCGCATCACTTTTTAAACCATCGCCTCCCCCTCCTTTCGACATGGATACCACAAGTCTCTTTTATAAAAGTCTGAAAGAAGTCTACGATATAAATAAGACCATTACGCAGGAAAAAAAAGATATTGCGCGCTTCTGGGATGATAATCCATATGTAATTGAACACTCTGGCCACATGATGTTTGGCAACAAAAAAATCACGCCCGGCGGTCACTGGATGGGCATTTGCGCGATTGCCTCACAAACCGCGGGCGCTGATGAAGTAAAAACGGCACAGGCATATGCATATACGGCACTTGCACTGTTTGAGTCGTTTTTATCGTGCTGGGATGAGAAATACAGAAGCAGTTACATCCGTCCCGTAACAGCCATTAATGAATCGTTCGATCATAACTGGCTCCCTTTCCTCCAGACTCCCCCGTTCCCGGAATATACGAGTGGTCACAGTACAATTTCAGCCTGTGCAGCGAGTGTACTTACAGGGCTTTTTGGAGAGAACTTCGCATTTCAGGATACCAGCGATCTGAGGTATATCGGAATGGAAAGTCATTTCAACTCATTTAATGAAGCAGCGGCAGAAGCATCCGTCAGCAGGATCTATGGCGGAATTCATTACAGGTTCACGGCTGATATCAGTGCAACCCAGGGTAAAAAATTAGGTGAGTTCATCCTTAGAAAACTTGAACAATAATATAGACTGTTGTAAAGGTGATGCAGGGTTCAAAAAATTCAACTAAATTTGGTATTGTTAACTAACTCCAAAAAGAAAAGTTATGACACTATCAGCCTGCGGATTGAATTGTAATGAGTGTGAATTTTTTAACAAAACGTGCTCCGGATGTATAAAAGTGATGGGATCGACATTCTGGGCAAAAGAGATGATGCCCGGAAAAGTATGCCCTCTGTACGATTGTTCGGTCAATAAAAAAGGATATAAGAATTGCGGTGGTTGTGAAGAGCTTCTCTGCAAAATGTTCCGTGAGATGAAGGATCCGAAATCGACTGAGGAGGAGCATCAGAAATCAATACTCACAAGGGTTGCGGCATTGAGATTGAACTGAAACTGATCAAGCATTTTTTTGAAAAAT
>JANNKF010000391.1:0-14794 GCA_031396165.1 Bacteroidales bacterium
TCTAGAGCTTTCTCAAAATCATTTTTGCTGTTTACATTTAAACGATTTCTATGATTCAGCGTATTCAATCTTTGTACCTGCTTCTGACAACACTGCTCTCGTTTTTATTCCTTAAAGGTGGAATTTTAAACTTTTCAGAAGCAACAGGCTCTGTTATTAAATTAACAATAACCGGGATATTCAGAAATACCGAACTGCTCGTCAAAACGTTGCCGGTTACTATACTTTCTATTTTGATTCCACTACTGGCCTCAATAATAATTTTCTTATATAAAAAAAGGGGGTTGCAACTCTTACTGGTAAAGGTTCTGATGCTTCTGATATTAGTATTTATTTTACTTCTGGCTTTTTATTCATATTCAATTGCTGAAAAATTCAATGCCAGTCTGACTCCGGGAGTTATAATGGCAATTCCTTTAATACAATTAATTCTTGCATTCCTTGCTTATAGGGGAATAAAAAAAGATGAAGATCTTGTAAAATCCTATGATCGTCTTAGGTAGTATCTTACACCATATCACGAAATTATACCCCCTTTAGGTGGCAAGGGGGCAAAAGAAGAGAAGAATTTCACCTGGCAAGGGGGCAAAAAGAGTAGAAGAAATTCAAAGGGACAGGGTGGCACTATATTATCTGCAGGTTCTCCTGATTTGTGATCTTTTCACAATAATGACATCGCAGTGATACATTTTTCTTTGAAACAACCTTAAACCTTGTGGTAACCGATTCAAAATTAGTTATACACTTGGGATTCATGCATTTGGCAATTCCAACAATAATATCAGGGACTTCAACAACTTTCTTCTCAACAACTTCATAATCTCTGATAATATTTAACTTGGCATCGGGAGCAACCAATGCTATCCTGTTTATATCTTCATCCTGAAAAAACAATCCCGAGATCTTAATAATTGCTTTCCTTCCAAGTTTTTTACTCTCCAGGTTTGTTCCGAATGTTATCTGGTTGTCGATGCGGTCAAGACCAAGAATCTGAATAACTTTAAAGAGATTCTGCGCCGGAACATGGTCAATTACAGTTCCATTCTGAATGGCGCTTACACTCATTTGTTTTGGCTCTTTCATAGTTTTTCCTGTTCTTATTTAATTCCGAGTAATGAACATAATATTGCCTGACGTGTATAGACTCCATTTAATGCCTGCTCAAAATAATATGCCTTTGGATTATGGTCTACATCCTGATGGATCTCATTAACACGTGGCAAAGGATGAAGAATTTTCATATTGGGTTTCGTATTCTTCAGCATTGAATTTCTCAGAACATAAACATTTTTAACCTTTTCATATTCAATAGGATCAGAGAAGCGTTCCTTCTGAACGCGGGTCATATATATAATGTCTGCCCGCGAAATGATATCGGTAAAATCATTATGTTCATAATATTTAAGCCCAAGATTATCTAGATATAATTTAAACTCATCAGGCATCTTAAGCTCCTCTGGTGAAATAAAATTGAATGTTGCGTTCCATCTCGACATAGCCATCATCAGGGAATGAACAGTTCTGCCATATTTGAGATCACCAACCATGAAAATATTAAGATTGTCTAATTTCCCCTGTGTTTTACGAATTGAATACAGATCAAGCAGGGTTTGTGAAGGGTGCTGATTGGCGCCATCCCCGGCATTTATAACCGGTACAGTGGCAATCTCACTTGCAAACCTTGCACTTCCTTCAATCGGGTGACGCATCACAATCAGATCACAGTAATTAGTAACGGTACGGATGGTGTCATTCAGTGTTTCACCTTTTGAAACACTTGAATTTGAGGCATCTGAGAAGCCAACAATTTTCCCTCCCAGCCTGTTTATCGCACTTTCAAAACTAAGTCGGGTCCGGGTTGATGGCTCAAAGAACAATGTTGCAACTACTTTTCCTTCAAGTAATCTGCTTGTTGGCTCTTTCTCAAATTCTTCGGTCAGATCAAGAATACGGAGTATCTCCTCTGTTGAAAAATCATCTATTGAAACTAAACTTCTGTTTTTCATTAATTTGACTGGTTAGTAGCCTTCTGTTTAAGTTATTTCAAAATTAGGAAGAATTATTTTATTTGACTAACCCCAATCAATAATAAATATAAAACTACTGGAAGGATCCCCCGCATCTTTTTTGATGTTTTAATTGAATTCAAGTTCAATCATTTCATATTTTTTTATCAATTATTATTCATACCTGATATTCATATTATCTTAATCAGTAGATATGTTAATAATTTTGTGAAATGTCATAAAAATACAAACATTATTTTGTCTCAATGTAAACATATTCCAGTCCATCAACCCTGTTGAGCCTCTCAATAATTTTATTTTTTGATGAAGATCTGAAACAGATTTTTATACTGCAAAGGGTATCGAATGACTGATACGACTGAGTGATCTCTTCCTCTTTCAGGATTTTCATTACGTCATTCATCGAAATATAGGGATAGGTAATTTCATAATACTCTTTAAGTGAACATTCAATAATTTCAGAATTCAGAATAACAGATTCGGCTGCCGATCTGTAAGCATTTATCAATCCGCTTACTCCTAGTAATGTCCCCCCGAAATATCTTACCACAACTATGAGGATATTTGTTAAGCCAAATGAGTTGATCTGTCCCAGAATTGGTTTTCCACCGGTTCCCGATGGCTCACCATCATCGCTTGATCTGAATATAATCTTTTCACTACCAAGGATATATGCAAAACAGTGATGTCGGGCATCGTGATACTCTTTCCTTAGATGATCCAGAATAGGTTTTATCTCGTCATGTTCCTCTACAGGGTATGCAAAAGCGATAAATCTGCTTCCTCTATCTTTAAAAAGGCCCTCAGAAGATGATTTTATCGTTTTATAGATGTCAGTTGCCATCGTTTGAAAATATTAAAATCTTCGTGTTCTTATCCGTGTAACTCAGTGCAACTCCGTGGTTAATAAATCTTTAGAGTAACTATCAATAAATCTGATTTATTACCTGAAACCTACTTCATTTATCCGCAATATAAATAATTCCATTAGCCTGATTAATGATTCTTGTAAAAAATGATACTTTTGTTTTCAATTGATCTGTATAATGAGTGTGTTATTAGATGAAAAAGATTTAAAGAAACTGATTGTCATTGGCGACAGAATTCTTATAAAACCAAAAGTGCCGCAGTCGAAGACTAGAAGCGGCTTGCTTCTTCCGCCTGGTGTAAATGAGAATGAAAAGGTACAAATTGGCTATGTGGTAAAGGTTGGACCTGGTTATCCGATTCCTTCTGTTAGCGATAACGATGAGCCATGGAAAAACACGCCGGACGAACCCCGATATGTGCCATTACAGCCAAAGGAAGGTGATCAGGCTGTCTATTTGCAGAATAGTGCAATTGAAATCGAATTTAACAAAGAAAAGTATATTATTGTGCCACATTCAGCAATACTGATTCTTCTTAGAGATGACGGACTTTTCCAATAATTTTATTCAATGGAAAATGAAAATTTGAAGGGACGCAGAATCCTGATAGTTGAAGACGATTTATCTAGCAGGTTGTATCTCAATAAAATTCTTGAAAAAACCGGTGCCTTAATATTAAATGCCGGTGATGGCAGGGAAGCAGTCGGTTTTGTGCGCAAATATCCTGATATTGAGATTATTCTCATGGATATACAACTACCCCTGATGGATGGTTATGAATCTACTGGTATTATCCGGGGCCTGAGAAAAGATGTTATCATAATTGCCCAGACAGCTTATGGGCTTCTTGAAGACAGGGAAAAGTTCTCCGATTCCGGATTTGATGATTATATAATCAAACCAATTTTGTCTCAGTCACTTATTGATAAACTGGTTAAAAATCTTGACCGGAAAAAGTTTAACTGACAAATTTTCTTATTAATCTTTATAAGCAGCCATTTCTGCAAATTCTTTTTTGAACACTTCAATTTCTGATTCCCATCGTTCCTGTTCGGTTCTGATACTTTTCCTGTTGATTAATGTTTCACGCATTCCCGAATCACCTGCAAGAATATCAAAAGGCATCAGCTTGTTCTCATACTCATATGGAGGCGGATTAAATTTAAGAGAATTCACAGGAGATGTTTCGATTATTGCATCAAATATTTCAAGTGCAGTAGCTACAGGTCTGAAATTTTTCAGATTTGTGATGTGTATTTGCAGTCCATAACAATTTTCACCTTTGAACTTGTGAAACGTGGGAATGAAATCATGTATGCGGAATGCACAACCCTTTATTTTTCGGTTTTCCAGGTTATGCTTTAGTTTTACTGAATTTATAAAAGGAGCTCCAAATAATTCAAATGGTATTGTTGTACCTCTTGCCTCAGATAGATTTAGTGCTTCAATAAGTACTGTGCCGGGATAAACAACCGCGGTGTTTTCTGTTGGCATATTCGGAGACGGAATTACCCACGGCAGACCAGTTTCACTATACACTGACGATCTTTTCCAGTTCTTAAGCCAGATTATTTCAAGATTGCATCCCGGATAATACTTCAGTTTTATCCAAAGGGCCATTTCTCCTATTGTCATCCTGTGGCAGAGAGGAATTGAAGCGCCGCCTACAAATGTAAAATACTCCTTTTTGAGAATAGGACCGTCAAAAGGAAGTAACCCGATTGGATTGGGCCTGTCGAGCAACACTATTGGAATTGATGCTTCTGTGCAGGCTTCAATGCAGTGTTTTATAGTCCAGATATAGGTATATAGCCTTGCTCCAACATCCTGCAGGTCAATCAACAGCACGTCAATTTCGCTAAGCATCTGCGGTGTAGGTTTCCGTTGTTCACCATATAAACTATAAAGTGGAACATCATATTTTGGATGTTTATGACTCTGCCACTCGATCATATTATCCTGAGTCTGTCCATGGATCCCATGTTGCGGTCCGAATAGGGCAGTTAACCTGCAGTCATCTCTTCTGAAGAAGTGATCGGCTATATGATTAAAATCCCTGCTTATGCTGGGCGCATGGCACAGAATTCCAATTCGTTTCCCTTTTAAAGAATCCGGAAATTTTACAAGAATAGACTCCAGACCTGTTATTACCATAATTTATTATTTAGAAACAAATATATAATTAACAATAATATGTATTCTATAACACATCCTTTATAATGCTAAAATCATTAATCTTTCCTAAGTTTGGATAATTAATAATTATATTTTGACATGAGAAAAATATCTTTATATCTGTTGGTCATTCTTTTGGTCTGCAATTCATTAGCAGCACAAAAAGCTCCATTGGACAATAATTCATATGATGGCTGGAAAAGCCTTACCACTGCGTTATTTTCAGATGATGGAAAGTGGGTTACGTACACAATAAATCCTCAGCAGGGCGATGGTTGGCTATATATTTATAATGTGGGGAAATCGTCAAAGGATTCAGTCGAAAGAGGGGGAAAGGCTATCTTCTCAGCCGACTCGAAGTATCTGGTATATCAGGTAATTCCAACTTATGCTGAGACGCGTCAGGCAAAAAAGAAAAAGCTCAAAGATGACAAATTGCCAAAGAACAGTCTGGGCATAAGAGTGTTATCAGACAATCAGGTGATAACTATTCCTCGTGTAAAATCATTTGCAGTTGCCGAAAAAAACTCGTTTTGGATGGCCTGGCTTCTGGAAAAGAAGGCTGCAGATGCCAAAAATGGAAAGTTACCTGCCGATACCTCAAAAAGTGCAGGTTCTTCTCCGTCCAGAACACCAAAGAAAGCTGAGCCCAAAGGTTCTGAGCTTATAATTTATAATCCTCTTCTCAAAAAGGAATTCCGGTTTCAGGATGTTACAGAATACGTTGTGGCGAAAGATGGAAAATCTATAAGCTACCTTCAGAGTCTCCCCGATACAACTAAAATTGAAAATTTCAAACTTTCTTTATTTGATACTCAGAAGGAGATATCTAGTACAATATTTGAGGGGAAGGGATCCGCTAAAAAACTTAGTACAGACAAAACCGGAGGAATTGTGTCATTTGTTTATTCTTCAGATACTTCCAGGGTAAAAGTTTATGATCTATGGATGTCAATGAATTTTCAGTTGGCTAAAAAAATAGTTGACAGGTCAGACGCTGCAATGCCTGCTGACTGGGCAGTTAGTGAAAATGGAAATATTACCTATTCCGAAGATGGAACAAGAATCTATTTTGGAACTTCAAGAAAACCGGTTAAACAACCTGAAGATACACTTCTGGAAGATGAAAAGTATAAGCTGGACATCTGGTCATGGGATGATGACATCCTTCAGCCGATGCAGAAAAAACAGCTTGAGGAGGAGAACAAACGTACATATATGGCTGTTTACAGTATAAATAACAATAAAATGCTCCAGCTTGCCGATACACTTATGCCAAATCTGAGAGCATTTCAAAAAGGCAATAGTATACTGGCACTCGGATCATCTGATCTGAAATACCGGAGATCTTCCTCATGGGATGGGGGTTCTGGATCTGATTATTTTCTTGTTAATATATTAACAGGAGCTAAAACACTTGCTTTGGAAAAATGTAATTCCAGAGCTTCGCTGTCACCTTCATGCAAGTTTTTGGTCTATTGGGATGTTGATGAAAAAGGCTGGATTTCAATGGCAGTTCCAAACGGTACCAAAAAGAATCTGACATCATCTCTTAATGTTGTCTTTTATGATGAATTGAATGATGTACCTGATGATCCGTCACCTCATGGAATAGCAGGATACCTTGACGATGAGAAGCATTTGCTTGTTTATGACCGGTTTGATATATGGTCACTTGATCTTAATGGTGTTGAGCAACCTGTTAATCTCACGAATAACTTTGGAAGAAATCATAACTTAAGATTAAGATATCAGAAACTTGATCAGGAGGAAGAATTTATCAGCAGGAAGGATTTAATACACTTGTCTGCGTTTAATTACGATAACAAAGAAGCAGGTTTTTACTCCCTGAAACCAGGAAAAATTGCTGATCCTGTTCTACTTTTAATGGATAAAGCATCTTTTCCCGGAGGACTAATTAAAGCACAAAAAGCTGAATCTTTTCTATGGCAGAAGGGAAACTTCAATATATCACCTGAACTCTATATAAGTAACATGAACTTTGGCGAGGTTAAAAGGATTTCTGTTACCAATCCCCGGCAGTCGGATTATAACTGGGGTACTGCTGAACTTGTCGAATGGCTGTCTTTCGACCGGGAGAAATTGCAGGGCATATTATATAAGCCTGAGAATTTTGATCCCTCAAAAAAATACCCGATGATTGTTTATTTTTATGAGAGAAGTTCTGATGGGCTCTATAATTATATGCCCCCGGCACCAAGTGCTTCAATTATTAACAGAACTTTCGCAGTTAGTAATGGTTATCTCGTTTTCGTGCCGGATATTCCTTATAAAATTGGTTATCCCGGACAAAGTTGCTACAACTCAGTTGTAAGTGGTACATATTCTCTTTTGGACAGATTTAATTTCATTGACAAAGATAATCTGGGACTGGATGGCCAAAGTTGGGGCGGTTATCAGATAGCCTGGCTGGTAACACAGACCGATCTTTTCTCATGTGCTTATGCCGGAGCCGCAGTAGTAAATATGACAAGTGCATATGGCGGCATACGATGGGGAACTGGCATGTCCAGAATGTTTCAGTACGAGCACACTCAGAGTAGAATTGGAGGCACCCTCTGGGAAAAACCTGTTCAGTTTATAGAAAATTCACCGATATTTTTCGTCCCGAAAATTAATACTCCTCTTCTTCTTATGCATAATGATGAAGACGGTGCAGTTCCATGGTATCAGGGCATTGAATTTATTACAGCACTCAGAAGACTTGAAAAACCAGCATGGCTTCTATCTTATAATAATGAAGATCACAATCTTGTAAAAAGACCAAACAGGAAGGACATTTCTATAAGGAAAATGCAATTTTTCGATCATTACCTGAAGGATTCACCAATGCCTGTATGGATGAAGTATGGTATTTCACAGACCGAGAAAGGAAAGACTGACGGCTATGAACTTGTTATTGAATAACACTTAATAAGAAAATGAGAAAAATAAAATTGATACGGATTCTATGGTTACTGCCATTACTGTTTCTGTTTATTTCTTGTGCAGAAACAAGTACAAAGAGCATAAGCATACTTGAAACAACAGATCTTCACGGTGTTATACTTCCTTATGATTATATTGAAAAAGAAACCCTTGATGTCTCTCTCGCTTCAACATTCACTTATGTTAAACAGATGCGGGCAACAAAGGATGTGACTGTTTTGCTCGATAACGGCGATAACCTGCAGGGGCAGCCGGAAATTTACTATTACAACTTTATTGATACTGTTTCGCCGCATCTTGGTGCAGAAGTAATGAATTATATGGGTTATGATGCCGGTACTGTAGGAAATCATGATGTTGAAGCGGGACATGCTGTATACGACAGGCTGGTAAAGGATTATAACTTTCCATTGCTTGCTGCCAATGCAGTCAGTACCAAAACAGGTGAGCCATATTTTAAGCCTTTTCATATTATTATAAGGAATGGAATCAAAATAGCCGTATTCGGCCTGGTTACTCCTGCAATACCTACCTGGCTGCCTGAAGAACTGTATGAGGGTATGGAATTTAAGGATATGGTCGAAACAGCCAAAAAGTGGATGCCTGTTATTATGAATGAAAAACCTGACCTTGTGGTCGGTTTATTCCATTCCGGCTGGGATGGTTCAAGAGAACAGTATAAGACCTCTGATAAAATGAATGAAAATGGGTCGGCGGCTGTGGCATACAACGTACCCGGATTCGATATCATTTTCAACGGACACGATCACAGGGTGGCTAATGAAAAATTCATCAACTCAGAAGGTGATACTATACTCATACTAAACGGTGGAAGTAGATCGGAAAAAATTGCACAGGCTGACATCGTGCTGTCTTCAAAAAAAATAAAAGGGAAAAAAAGCAGAAAGATAACCGGTCAAATAATAAATGTAGCTGATTATAAGCCCGACAGGGAATTTATTGAAAAGTTTTCTTCCCAGCACAAAACAGTTGATGAATATGTCAACAGGGAAATAGGCAATTCATCAGCCACCATCTCGTCACGGGATGCATATTTTGGTCCTTCTGCCTTTGTAGATATGATTCATTCAATTCAGCTTGAGATTACAGGTGCCGATTTATCTTTTGCCGCACCTCTCTCTTTTGATGTCAGCATTGCCAAAGGACCGATAACTGTTGGCGATATGTTTAAACTTTACCGGTTTGAGAATTTTCTCTATACAATGTCAATGACAGGAGAGGAGATTCAAAAGTATCTGGAATACTCATATTCCGAATGGCTTAATACTATGAATAGCCCCGATGATTTGTTCTTAAAGCTGAGAACAGGGAAAGATGGGAAACCGGTTCTTACTGATGGTAAGGCATGGTTCCGGAATCAATCATATAATTTTGATTCCGCCTCAGGAATTAATTATGTGGTAGATGTTAGTAAACCTGAAGGATCCAGAGTAACTATTTCCGGTTTTTCCGATGGAAAACCTTTTGAGAGAAATAAAAACTATAAAGTTGCAGTTAATTCTTATCGTGGAAATGGCGGAGGAGGACACTTTACAGAAGGGGCAGGGATAGATAAAAATGAACTCAGATCAAGGGTTTTAACATCGACTGACAGAGATTTAAGATACTATTTTTTAAAATCTATCGAAGATAAAAAAACAGTCAATCAAGTTCCTGTTAAAAACTGGAAAATTATTCCTGAAAAGTGGGTGGCATCAGCAGAAAAGAGAGAATATTTATTATTGTTCGGTAACAAATAGTTGAGCTGGTTGTTTTACTGTTAATAAATTAACACATGAAAAAATATAACCTGAAAGTAATTGCTACTGTATTATTCCTGATAATATCAGGTTGTGAATGGCAATATGCTTCTGAGATGAGGATCGGCAGAGGAAAAAAGATTAATGTAATATTATTTATTGGCGATGGAATGGGGGTGGCACAGCTTTATGCCGGAATGACAGTAAGCAGTCAGCCCTTCACCCTCGAAAAGTTTCCCTATTCAGGGTTCAGCAAGACTTTTTCAGCGGATAACTATATTACCGATTCAGGTGCAGGAGGAACAGCCATCTCATCCGGAGCAAAAACGAATAATGGTATGATCGGAGTCAGACCTGACAGTACCTCATTGACCTCAATTATCGAATTCGCTCACAAAGCCGGCTTAGCCACCGGAGTAGTAAGCACCAGTGCAGTAACACATGCTACACCGGCTTCTTTTGTAGCTCACAATTCCGACCGCGACAATTATGAAGAAATTGCGGTTGATTTTTTAAACGGTACAATAGACCTCTTTATTGGTGGAGGTGAAGACCATTTCAAAGCCAGAAAGGATGGTGCAGATCTTACAATAGACCTCAAAAACCAGGGATTTGATGTCGTTTATACCCTGGAAGACATGAATAATTCAAAATCAGTAAAGTTGGCTGCTCTACTTGCTAAAGTACATATGCCAAAAGCATCAGCAGGAAGAGCCGGAGCACTTGAGGCAATGACCAGAAAGGCGATTGAAACTCTCGGAAGAAATAAAAATGGCTTCTTTCTGATGGTTGAAGGGTCAATGATCGACTGGGGTGGCCATGAAAATAATATCGATTATGTTGTTGAGGAAGTGATTGATATGGACCGCGCAATCGGAGTGGCATATGATTACGCAAGAAATATGGAAAACACTCTGGTAATTGTAACTGCAGATCATGAAACAGGCGGATTAACACTTCCGGGAGGTAGCCTGTCAGCACACAATGTACAGGCATCTTTTGCTGTAACGGACCATACCTCGGTTATGGTTCCGATTTTTTCATACGGCCCGGGAGCTGAACGTTATTCGGGGATTCATGACAATACTTTTTTCCTTAATGAGTTTCTGAGAACACTAAAAATTAAAAAATAGGATAATAATGCAAACCGGGATTTCTCAGTTGCCATTGGTTGAAGAATTTTTCTCTCTTCAGGGTGAAGGTTATCATACAGGGAGAGCGGCATACTTTATCAGGATAGGAGGGTGTGACGTTGGATGCTGCTGGTGCGATTCGAGATTCTCATGGAATTCGGAGATCCATCCAATGGTAAATACAGATGAAATTATTGACAGAGCTGTTAAATCTGGCACAGATTCTGTTGTAGTAACCGGCGGTGAACCACTGATGTGGAACCTTGATTATTTATGTGCCGGATTAAAGAAAAAAAAAATTAAAACTTTTATTGAGACCTCCGGAGCTTATAAATTGAGCGGAAAGTGGGACTGGATATGTCTCTCACCAAAACAGAACATGCCACCTGTTGATGAGTTATGCAATGTTGCAGATGAATTGAAAGTAATAATTCAGGATGTAAATGACTTCGACTGGGCTGAAAAATACAGAAAAATGGTTAACGCCGACTGTAGATTGTTTCTACAGCCCGAATGGAGCAGGTTTGAAAAAATCACTCCGGAGATTGTCTCTTATATCAAGAAAAATCCATGCTGGAGAATCTCTCTTCAGGTGCACAAGTATATGCACATCCCTTAATATTAAAATGAAACGATTATCCGAAATATTTCTTATTATTCTGTTTTCTCTTGTAACAAATACCGGGAATGGCCAGAATTTTCATACTTCCTCAAACAGAGCATTAAAATTCTATAATGATGGTGTGACTGCGTTTGAATATTTTGATTTTAAACAAGCGGAAGCTAATTTTAAAGAGGCTCTAGAACAGGACAAAAAGTTCTATGAGGCTTATATAATGCTTGGCGATTTGATGTCAAAACAAAAAAAGTTCAGTCAGTCTGCTTCATATTACCGGTCTGCAGTAAGAATTGACTCATTGTTTTTTAAACCGGTTTTCTTTACACTTGCCGAAGCTGAAATTAAATCGGGCGATTATGCCAATGCTTTGATTCATTATAAAGTATACCTTTCTCAATCAGGGATGTCTGTAAAAAACAGGAAAGAGGCTGAAAAAAACATCAGAAATTGCGAGTTTGCACTTAAGGCTCTAAAGGAGCCAATCCCATTTAATCCGGTAAGCGTCGGAAACGGAATTAACACTAAAGATGATGAGTACTGGCCATCAATAACAGTAGATGGCTCCAAATTAATTTTCACACGACAACAAAATCCTGGTGAAATTACCACCGGTTCCTCTCAGTTACAGGAAGATTTCTACATAAGTCTTCTGACGGATAGTATCTGGAACAAATCTTTCAATGCCGGAACCCCGTTGAATACAAGGCAAAATGAAGGTGCTCAATCACTCTCATCCGATGGGAATTACATGTTTTTTACAGCATGCGACAGATCTGGAGGAATGGGTAGTTGTGATATCTATTTTACAACATTGAATGAAGGAAGATGGTCAGAACCTGTAAACCTCCGTTCTCCGGTTAATTCCACGGGATGGGAGTCACAACCTTCAATAAGTTCCGACGGCAGGACCCTGTTCTTTTCAAGCAGCAGGCCAGGAGGTTTCGGGGGAAAAGATATCTGGTTTTCCAGGCTCGATCAGAAAAACTTCTGGACAACACCAGTTAACATGGGTGAAACAATTAATTCTGCTGGTGACGAAATGTCTCCATTCATCCATTTCGATGGCAAAACCTTATATTTTGCATCCGATGGCATACAAGGAATGGGCGGCTTCGATATATATTTTACCAGAATGAAGGATGATGGTACCTGGACTACACCCCATAATCTCGGATACCCTCTGAATACTTTTAATGATGAAATGGGGCTAATAATTGAATCTAACGGCCAAAAAGCATATTTCTCTTCAACCAGAAATAAGACTGAAGGGAAAGACATATTTAGTTTCAATCTTTATAAATCAGCCAGGCCAAATCCTGTTTCCTACCTTAAAGGAAAAGTATACGATAAAGAAACAGGCAAATTATTGAAGGCTGATTATGAACTGATTAACCTTACCACAGGTCAGACCTCAATCAAAAGTTCAACTGATGGTAGCGGGAGCTTTCTTGTTTGTCTGCCATCTGGATACAACTATGGAATAAACATAAGTAAAAAGGGATATCTTTTTTATTCTGAAAATTTTATGTTTGAGGGGGAGCATCCTGTAGCAGAACCATACATTAAACGCATTGTTTTAAATCCGCTAAGGGTAGGTGCGATGATGCAACTTGCTAATGTTTTTTACGAAATTGACTCATGGAAACTAAAAAAAGAATCTATATCCGAATTGGATAACCTGGCAAGACTACTTGCTGAAAATAAGGATATTGCGATAGAAATAGGCGGATTTACCGATTCGACAGGAACAGATCAGTATAATCTCCTTCTGTCGGAAAAACGAGCTCTCTCCGTAGTAGACTATCTTATCAGCAAAGGAATTCCGTCTGAACACCTTAAGTATAAAGGATATGGAAACGCTATGCCAATGGGTGATAATATTACCTCTGAAGGACGAAAATTAAACAGACGCACCGAAGCCAGAATAATAGAACACGAAAAATGAAGAATGGCTGCCCTTTGAAAAGGCAGCCATTTTTGCTCACATTTGATTGATTCAGACATCACAATTTAATCCATCCATCGTCTCAGATCGCGATCATGGCATTAACATTTATATTGTTATTAATATTGGGATTGACAGCAGTTTTAACTGGAACCGTGAAGCAAATTCCGGTACCCGTCGTCCCTATCCGCTCAATCCGGATAGATCCACCCAATATTTGAATAAGTTTCGTGGCCAGAGTCATATTGATCGCTGTTTGTACATCGTTATGAATTAACAACGATTCATTCAGATTTTTTGTATGAAGAAATTCTTTGCATTTGAAATAACCCTGGCCGGAATCATGAATATAGAAGGCTAAAACTTCATTTTCATAGTAATAGCCAATCTTGATAAATCCTTCGGTTGTGGTTTTTAATGAGTTTTGAAAAAGACAACGAAGAATCCTGAATATTTTATTTTTATCAATCAGTATCAGATCCTTTTTAACACATTCTGTATCAAATATTAACTCCGGAACATCTGATCCCTGCTTTTTTAGCGCATCTCTGAATTCCGGCAGCAGATCTTCGAGCAAATTATCAAGGTTACAGGAACGGGCATAATTATCTGAACTGCAAACATCAATGAGTGCGGAATCAAGAAAACTGTCAAAAATACCAATCAACTGCTCACATGATTTTAAAATCATCATGCTGAACTCATCGCTTTCAGCAGTATTGCTGCAGTTTTCTTTCATGAGATATGAAAAGGCAACGATAGCATTCATATGTGTTCTCATTTCATGAGACATCCCTGTTATTACCAAAGGACAATTGATCGGATTGCTTTTTAATGAATCAATATTGTTCATCGATTTCATAGTATTCATAACCGAATTATCCGCTGCTCCTGAATCACCTGCCTGAAAATCAAACATATCCTTATGATCTTAAATTTCTGGTTATTTTATCTTCTTCAGAATCCTCTTCGACTTCTTTGAGAACAAGCCACCTTCATCATTTATAATCTGAAGCAGTTGCACTGCTTTTTCATTTTCCCCGGTCTGCAGATAACATAAAGCAAGGTACCATTGCGCCTGATCGATGTATAAATTCTTATTATCTTCGATGACGATACCAAATGATTTTTTGGCGTTACTATAACTGTTATCCTCGAAGTGGGAAATACCATTTAAAAGCGTTGCATACATGTCTTTAGGTTCATTTTCAATTACCTTACTGAAAAACAATGCTGCATTCCTGAAATCCCGGGTTTCAAAGCATTCCAGGCCGCGGCTGAATAATGTATTCATCTCTGTTTGTGCAGATCGCTGAC
>JANNKF010000434.1:0-14047 GCA_031396165.1 Bacteroidales bacterium
TCTTAAACTTCTTCACACTCAAGCCAATAAACACTAATGTCATAAGAACAAGTATAAGAGTCTCTTTCCAGACAAAGAGAATCCCCGTTCCTTTAATCATAATATTCTTGATAATAACTATAAAGTATCTGGGAGGAAGGATCATGCTTAGGTAATCATATATTTTTGGCATATTTTCTATCGGGAAAATGAATCCGGAAAGAAGAATAGTAGGCAGCATTAATCCGATCAGGGAAATGAAAATTGCCTGTTGCATTGTTGAGGAAACAGTTGAAATCAGGATTCCCAGCGAAAGACTCATCAATATGTAAAGCATACTTTCGGTAAGCAACAGGATAATGCTTCCTTTTACCGGGAGTCCGAATACAAGCCATGATAATATTAATATCAGAATTACATTAACTATCGACAGAATAAAATAAGGCATGACTTTACCCAGAATTATCTGAATTGGTTTAAGCGGCGATACCAGCAATACCTCCATTGTTCCGAACTCCTTTTCGCGTGTAATTGTAACCGAGGTCATAAGGGCACATATAAGTATCAGAATGAGTGTGATAACACCCGGGACAAACATAAAATGACTCTTGAGCTCAGGATTGTAGAACATCTTGACTTCCGGCAGGATAGCAACAGGGGGTAAGACTCCGGGACCTGCCATTTCTGCTGTGAAATTATTAACAATAGCCATTGTGTAGTTTGTCACAAGAGTCGCAGTATTCGGTTCTGAACCATCTGCTATAATACTGAGACTGGCCTTGCCTTCCTTTATCAGTCTCCTGCCGAAGCCCTCCTCAAATATAATTACTGCTTTCGTCTCTCCTTTTTTGAAGAGCTTGTCTATTTCATTGTAATTCAGCAGGTTTCCGGTTTTTCTGAAAAAGTCTGAAGAGATGAGTTTGTCTGAAAGTTTTTGAGTAATCTCATCATGCGATAAATCAAGAATGGCAATACCCGCATTTTTAATATCCATACTTACGGCATAACCAAATATCAGGATCTGTGCTGCCGGGATCCCGAAAAGTATAAACAGAGTCCTGTAATCCCTGAAAATATGCAGGAACTCTTTCTTCACGAAACCAAGGAATCTTCTCATCTATATTGTTTATAATCAAATAATTAACATATATGATAATGTTACATCTTCCATTTTCAACCCCCCAACCCCCCGGGGGGCTTTTTCGCATCTGTATCAACTCCTTGGGGGGCTCACCGGAGGTCTTGCTATCTTTATAAAAACATCCTCAACCGACCCTGCATCATATTGATTTTTAAGGTTCCCCGGGGTATCAAGAGCCACTATCCTCCCTTCGCTCATAATAGAGATTCTGTCGCAGTATTCAGCTTCATCCATGTAATGTGTTGTTACAAAGACCGTTATTCCTCTTTCAGCAGTTTCGTATATCATTTCCCAGAACTGGCGCCGGGTAATCGGATCAACTCCTCCGGTGGGCTCATCGAGGAACACGATCTTAGGTTCATGCAATACAGCTACTGAAAAAGCAAGCTTCTGTTTCAGTCCGAGGGGAAGATCTGCGATTATCCTGTTTTCATACTCGTGGAAATTAAGTTTTACAAGTAGTTCGCTGGTCCTGTTACTTATTAACTCTCTGCTCATCCCATAGATTCCCCCATAAAGTGTGATATTCTCCTTTACCGTGAGATCCTCATAAAGAGAAAATTTCTGACACATGTAGCCAATGTTCTTCTTTATCTTTTCGGCCTGTTTCTTCGCATCAAATCCGGCCACAAATACTTCTCCTGAGGTTGGTTCCGATAAACCCGACAGAATTCTTATTGCCGTAGTTTTACCAGCTCCGTTTGCACCAAGAAACCCGAATATCTCACCTTTATAAACCTCAAAAGTGAGGTTGTCATTTGCGATAAAGTTTCCAAATTTTTTTACCAGGTTTTTAACCGAAATAACTGTATTTTTCAATTTCTTTTTTTTGAATTAAAACATTATTTCAATGCGCCTTTCTCCATCAGTTCCAGAAACCTGTCCTCTATACCGGGGCTGGTCTCCTCAACAGTAACTTCTTTCAATCCCTCGTTTTTCAGAAAATCAATTAGTGAATCATTTATCATATTCCCTGAAAATGTTACATGAACAGAATCCCCGAAAGGATATGCAGATAATGTCTCCGGATATTTTCTTAAAGCGGTTATGAGTCTGAATTTTTCACTGGCCTTTACCATAAAAAGTTTCCTGCTGAAACCATCCCTAACCTTTTGAGGTTTGTCAACAGAAAGAATATTGCCATCCTGAATCAGGGCAATTTTATCACAACGCATTGCTTCATCCATGTAAGGAGTTGAAACAATTATTGTAATGTTATGCTGTCTCAGTTTGCTGAGCATTGTCCAGAATTCCGAACGTGAAACTGCATCGACTCCGGTTGTAGGTTCATCGAGGACAAGCAGGCGGGGTTTATGAATTAATGCACAGGAGAGAGCCAGTTTTTGTTTCATGCCGCCCGATAATTTGCCCGCCAGACGGTT
Organism: Bacteroidales bacterium; assembly: GCA_031396165.1. Lineage (GTDB taxonomy): Bacteria > Bacteroidota > Bacteroidia > Bacteroidales > VadinHA17 > LD21. Next base: position 2,503 of record JANNKF010000434.1, read on the forward strand.
CTTAAATGGTTCAATATGGGAATAGATATCTGCTATAAGATCATAATTTTCTTTAACAGTCGTCCCGAATACAGTGGCATAGAAATTCAGGTTCTCTTCAACTGAAAGATCCTGGTAAAGGCTGAATCTGCCGGGCATGTACCCAATGTTTTTCCGCAGCTCCTTATATCCTGTTTTTGAGTCGATCCCGAGCACCTTCATCTCACCTTCATCCTGAAGAAGAAGTGTTGTTATGATGCGGAAGAGAGTTGTTTTTCCAGCTCCGTCGGGACCAATAAATCCGAATATTTCCCCTTCGTCAACTGAAAATGTAATATCCTTCAGAGCCTGAGTGGCTCCGTATTTTTTGCAAATACCAGATGACTCGATAATTTTTAGCATCTGTTTTATAATCAGAATATTGCTTCGCCAGGCATCCCCGATTTCATTGTACCGTCGTTTTTTACATCTATTAAAACAGCGTATACTAGCGTAACCCTCTCTTCTTTGGTCTGAATGATCTTTGGTGTGAATTCGGCTTTCCCTGAGATATAACTTACAGAACCGCTGAATGTGCTAAAACCATCTTTACCGTTATCGGTTCTTACAGTACACTGCTGCCCTGTCTTTATGGTTCCGAGCTGTGCCCCGCTTACATATACTTTTAATCTCATCAATGAAAGATCTGCGATTTTAAGAAGTGGTTTGCCTGCAGCCGTAATTTCACCTGCCTCGGAGTATTTTTCGATTATTGTCCCATCCAATGGGCTCTTTACACTGCATCGGGTAAGTTGCTCCTCCAGGGTTGCCATTTTTGTTGAGAATACTGCCAGTTCAGCAGCTATTGACACTTTCTGTGTATTGTTGGCGGCTATCTGTTTCTGAAGTACAGCAACCTGTCCGGCAAGATCATCGTACTGTTTTTTAGATGCGGCATCATCCTTCAGCATATTTTCAATCCTTGCGATGTTAATATTGAGGTTGGCAATCTGCTGGCTGAGAATATCGTTCTGTGCATTGATAGAACCAGTACGCGTACTTACACTTCTCATCGCGGCCCTTATCTCTGCTTTCTGAAGACTGAAAAGGGTTGTATCTATCAGTACAATTTCTGCTCCTTTTTTAATTTCCATCCCTTCTGTTGCATCAAACCTGATTATCCGTCCGTTGGTCTCAGCCGATACAATAACCTCTGTTGCTTCGAAGTTTCCATATGCATCTGCCTGATCTGTTTTACTCTTACAGCCATATATCATAGCCGCAGCGATAAATATTAAAAGCCTGGTATTCATGTTGTTAAATATTATTACTACTTTTATTATTTGATTTTTCTTTTTATTCAATCTCCCTCCCGCTGATATTCAGGTATTCCACTCTCGCCAGAGCCAGATTTACCTTATGTATCTCGTAGTTTATCAATGCCTGTCTTTCAGAATTTAATTCATTCATATACTCTGTTGCCGTAATTGTTCCGTTTTCATATTGTGATTCTGCAGAAGCAGTTATTCTTTTTCTGATTGTGATAAGCTCAATGTCAGAATCCAGCATCTTATTAAGGCTCTCTATTTCTGCATTTTTTGCTTCAAGGAGCCTGTTGAGATTATCAGAAAGATCCTTTTTTCGTGTTTCGATTATTCCCTGTTGAAATGAAATTATCTGTTTCTCATTTTTCGACTTGTTCCAGTCATATATGTTCCACTTTATTCCTGCACCGAGTATATAATAAGGTGCAAACTCATCTTTGAAAAAATTTGATCCGGGAGGATTTCCATAACCCACTGTAGCGAACCCGTATGCCTTAGGCAACCTCTTGCTTTCAATTAGTTTTATTCCTGCTTCAAGCTGTTCCTTCCTCAGGTCAAATACCTGAAGATCTGGTCGAAAAAGTTCACTTGCTGATTCTTCCTTTGTAGCAGGAAGTACAAACAATGTTGATTCATCAACTTCTGTTCCTGTTAATCCCGACAGGAGCTTCAGAAGCGAAGATTTTTTTATTTCATTTTCTACCTTTTGCTGTTCTATTTTGATTTTTTCAGAGGTAAGGATGTCAATATCAGACCTTATTATAACTCCGTTACTGAGAGCCGATTGCATTGAAGAGATCCTTTTCTTTATTAACCCCAGGTAGTTGTTCCGCAATTCTTTCTGACGATCGAGCAGCATCAGGTTAAAATAGTAATTGTTAACCTGTGAGCGTAATTTATAAAGGTCCGTTTCTGTAAGTTTTTCATTTACCCGCAGATCGGCTTTTTCAGCATTTCTGGCATTTTTTATAGCACCTCCGTCGTAAATTACCTGGTTTATATCAACAGTAATCTTATACTGTTCATGCGGAAGAGGTTTTATAGCGCTGGCAATTCCCGGTATCGGAATCGCGCTCAGTGCACTGCTTATGTCTGCCACTGATGAGTTGTAGAGTATACCCCCGTTCGCATCGAGAGTTGGCAGCCACCCCTTTGACAGGTTCTCATCTTTAAGCTGTGATATTTCAGCATAGGCTGACTTCTCGGTTGAAAGTGCATTTGCCACCATTGCCATATCATAGCATTCCTTCAGAGTCAGTATCTTCTGTGCCGGTAGAAGGGCAGGCCACAGAATTATTAATATTGGTATAAGTACACTTTTTCTCATCTAATTAAACATATATAATTCAACTTTAGGCAATCCGGACTTTAGCTCACTCCAGGTACTTTTTTTGTGATAGCCCTGATTACAAATTCTGCCGCAAACTCTTTCCTCTCTTCCATATAGGTATCAAAATCGATGCCCATGCTGTCGAAAATTCCTTCTAGTAATCCTCTCGCTGCGAAAGGGAAGACACTGATTGATACAATAGATGTCATTATCTGAGGCAAGTTTTTCTCTGTAATATTGTACTTTTCCAGTTCCTCTTTGTGTTGGGAATAAAGAGTTGTCCAGATTTTTTTGAATTCAATAGTCTTCAGGATTTTTTTTATCCTTGCCGGATTCCGGTTAATTTCATTTAGTATAAAACCGGGGAGTCGTGGATTATCCTGAAGAAATTTGATGTGAGCCTTATAGAAAAACCTGATCTTTTCTTCAAGAGAGAGTTTTTCATCAAGCACAGGCGAAAATTTTGCAATCATTTTCGCCGCAATCATTTCAAATACCTTATTAAATAGCTGATCCTTCGTACGGAAATAGTAATGTAATAAAGCTTTATTTATACCTGCAAGTGAGGCAATATCCTGCATTCGGGCGCCATCCATTCCTTTTTCAACAAATACCTCAGTTGCCGCTTCAAAAATCTTCTCCTCCGTTTGTTTCTCAATTTCAATCATTTATCTTAACCTTTTAGTTTAACCAATCGGATTAACTATGTAGATTAACCAATTGGTCAAAGGTATGACAGATTTTTTATTTGGACAAATAATTTTGTGAAATTTTCATTATGATTATTATTCAACAAATAAGGCTTTATGATCAATTTCAATTATACATTATGTATTATACAAAACGTATAATACATAATGTGTAAATATTATAATTTATTCTTATATTTGTGATGACTTAACTGGATAATCATGAATACACTTAATCCATTTATCATAACAGGTTATAATGGTCCGGATTTTTTCTGTGATCGCGAGGATGAAACCAAAGTATTGACCACTAATGCTTTAAATGGAGTAAATACAACCCTGATTTCAATCAGACGTATGGGTAAATCGGGTCTTATCTGGCATACCATGGAGAAACTTGCGGAAAAAAAATCACATGTCTGTATCTATGCTGATATCTATGCAACACAGAATCTGGAAGACTTAACCAATAAACTCGGAAGTGCTATTTTATCGGCTTTTCCTGAAAAGAAGCCGGCCGGTAAGAAATTCATGACTCTTCTGAAGAGTCTTCGTCCCGTACTGGCTTACGATGCTCTGTCAGGTCAGCCACAGGTTTCATTCACCTTTGCATCCCAGCACCAATATGAGCAATCAATTGAAAGTCTATTCAGATTTCTGGAATCTCAAAACAGCCGTGTTCTTCTGGCTATTGACGAATTTCAACAGATAACAATGTACCCGGAGAAGAACATTGAAGCACTTTTAAGGAGTTATCTGCAGACATTGAAAAATGTTAACATGATATTCAGCGGAAGCAGTCAGCACTTGCTGGCTGAAATGTTCAGTGATGGAACGCGTCCGTTTTTTGCGAGTACACAATTCCTTTACCTTAAGGAGATTGAAAGGGAAACTTATAAAAACTTCATAAGGGACTTATTTGTCAGATACAAGTATAATATTAGTGAGGAAGCACTGGAATTTATTGTTGAATTCAGCAGGCTTCATACCTTCTATACTCAGAGTATCTGTAACAGGGTATTTGCATCAGGATCGAAACAAATTACTTATGAGCTTGTAAGAGATTCGTGCGCAAAACTGATAACAGAATATGAACCTCTCTTCTTCCAGTACAGAAGTCTTCTGACTCCTATACAGTGGAATTTGTTAAAGGGAATAGCACACGAAGGGAAAATATATCAGCCGAATTCAAAAATATTCATTGAAAAACACAGTATAGGTACTCCTGCAAATGTTCAGCGCGCTATCGAGTCTCTTCTTAAGAAAGAGATGATTTATAGAGGTAATGATAATGCAGGAAGCTACTATACAGTTTATGATCTTTTCCTGTCAAGATGGATGGAATCCCTTGATTAATGCACATTGATACATTAAAGCAATTCTCTTTCACGACAGGACACCATAATCTTATACGGAGCAAAATCCGCCTTTCTGTCGGTAAAATACCCCTGTTCTTCTATTTGATTTTTATTGAGGTAAGCGTCAGTTTACTTTTACCTCAAAATAAATTGAATAGCAATGAAAAGGACAGGTCTGATATTAATCTTAACACTCCTTGTAGCAACTCAGCTGGTCAGAGCACAGGAGGCAAAACCCTGGACACTGGAGGGGTGTATCGGGTATGCGTTAACCCAAAATATACAAGTCAGGAAAAGCGTACTTTCAAACAACCGTTTGGAATATTATGCTGACCAGGCAAAGGCCCAGAGATTCCCATCTGTTAATGCCTCAATGAACCAGAATTTTAACTGGAGTAAAAGTACCGCTTCAGGAGCAACCGGACTAACAGGTTCAAATGGTTCAAACTATTCTGTTAATTCAGGTGTGACAATCTATAATGGTTCACGCATAAACAATTCAATTAAGCAGGCTGAGCTTGACATTGAAGGCGGTAAATACTCACTTGAAACAACAAAGGAATCAATCAGTCTCAATATTCTCAATGCCTTTCTTCAGGTATTATTTGCCGAGGAACAGGTTAAGAATACTGCCAAACAGATTGAATCTACAAATGAGCAGCTGAATCTCGCAAATGAAAGACTGAAGCTGAAGATTATTTCCCAGGCCGATTTTGCTCAGGTAAAGTCGCAGCTTGCAAGCGAAAAATTGACGATGGCTAATGCAGAGAGTCAGCTTGCAATAGCCAAGGTAAATCTGATGCAGCTGATGGAACTTCCTGTAATCGCAAGCTTTAATATTGCTCACCCTGAATTTGGAGAAGGTATTAACGAGAACAGGGTGACTGACGTGAAATCGGTATATGAAACATCACTTTCAATTAAACCACAAATTAAGTATGCTGCTATAAATAAGGATATTGCAGCGATTGATGAGAAAATTGCCCGGGCAGGTTACTATCCGGTTCTTTCTGCCAGCGGTGGAATAAGTTCATCCTTTACAACCCTGGCAACTGATATGTATTTTGATCAGTTAAACAACGGTATCCGTCCATCGGCAGGTCTTTCACTCTCTATCCCAATTTATCAGAAGAAGCAGGTTAAAACAAATATTGCTGTTGCGAAGATCGGATATGAAAATGCCATTTTAACCGAAACTGACACTAAAAACCAGCTAAGAAAAAATATTGAACAGGCCTGCCTCGATGTTACCTCAGCCCAGATCGAGTACGAAGCCAGTCTGGAGAAGTATCGGGCAACTCAGGAAGCCTCTTCATTGTCGGATGAAAAGTTTAAACAGGGTATTATTAATTCTGTCGATTATCTTGTTTCGAAGACCAACCTGTTAGTCTCTGAAAGTCAGCTTCTGCAGTCGAAATACAACCTGATATTCAGCTATAAAGTACTCGATTTTTATACAGGTATTCCTTTATCATTATAACGCACCAAATAAGTTAACATCATGAAAAAGAAAGTTTTAATAATCGCAGGCGTATTGATATCAGTTGCAGTAATACTCCTTATAATCAATCCACTCAGCAAAAAAGAGACTGAAGTTTCCTTCAGCACAATTAAAGTTGAACGGGGAAATATATCGAGTACTGTAACAGCAACCGGGACAATCGAGGCCATTACCACAGTAAATGTCGGTACGCAGGTTTCGGGAATCCTTCAGCATGTTTATGTTGATTTTAATGACATTGTCAAAAAAGGGCAATTGCTTGCCAGACTGGACGAGACATCTCTTATAGCACAGCTTGAACAGAGCCAGTCGCAGGTCGATCAGGCACAGGCACAGCTCAATTTTCAGGAAGCTACCTTCAGGAGATTAAAAACACTTTATGAAAAAGAACTGATTGCCCAGACCGACTATGATCAGGCATTATATAATTATGAAAACTCAAGAGCTTCTCTGAGTAATGCAAAATCAGCCCTGGCCAGGACTCAGGTAAACCTCGGTTATGCTACAATAACATCCCCCATTGACGGCGTTGTTCTCAACCGCGCAGTTGAAGAGGGACAGACAGTTGCTGCAAGTTTTAACACGCCGACGCTATTTACTATTGTAAACGATCTTACCCAGATGGAAGTTCAGACAAGCGTTGATGAGGCAGATATTGGCAAAGTTCAGCAGGGACAAAGAGTTGAATTTACTGTTGATGCATATGCTGACATGAAGTTTGAAGGAACTGTTTCCCAGGTCCGTCTGCAGCCTATAACTACCAATAATGTTGTTACTTATGTGGTTATTCTGAGTGCTCCTAATCCTGAGAAGAAGCTTATGCCCGGAATGACGGCCAGTGCAATAATTTATGTTGAGGAGAAGAAAAACACTCTTACATTAAGCGGGAAAGCTATGCGTTTCACACCAGCGGCAGGTTCTCTGCCAACTGGAGGTCTGCCGCCAGCTTTATCAGCCCCAGACGGATCAAAAATGGTTTGGATCAAAGATGTCATGGCAGGATTGCGTCCGGTACCTGTTGTGGCAGGGATTGATAATGGTTCTTCAATTGAGATCTTATCAGGTCTGAATGAAGGTGATGAAGTAATTATTTCGATGAATACTGGTGACGTGAAAGCCACCGCTTCAAAGGCTAATGCAGGTCCTCCCGGGCCATTTCCTTTCTAGTATTTCATCATATTTAACTTAAAAAACAGAACCATGAAAAGCATAATCATAGAAATCCGGAGTCTGCGCAAAGATTATCATATCGGTGAAGTAACAGTTCATGCCTTGCGGGGCGTTGATCTGAAAATAGAGGAGGGTGAATTTGTGGCAATCATGGGAGCCAGCGGCTCAGGCAAGTCGACTATGCTCAATATTCTGGGTTGTCTCGACAAACCAAGCTCCGGTAATTATTTACTCGATGGTGTTGAGATTAACACATTAAACCGGGATGCCCTGGCAAAACTCAGGAATAAAAAACTTGGTTTCGTTTTCCAGTCATATAATTTACTGTCAAGGACCACAGCTCTCGAGAATGTAGAGCTTCCGCTTTTCTACAACTCAAAGGTAAGGTCGGGAGAGAGAAAGGAGAGGGCAATAAATGCACTCGAGGCAGTTGGGCTCGCTGACCGTATGCATCATATGCCAAATCAGCTCTCAGGCGGACAGCAGCAAAGAGTAGCTATTGCCCGTTCTCTGGTTAATGATCCGGTGCTGATTCTGGCAGATGAGCCTACCGGGAACCTTGATACCCGGACATCCTTTGAGATCATGGAATTGTTTCAGGATCTTAATGAGAAGGGGCGGACTATAGTATTTGTTACGCATGAACCGGATATCGCAAAATTTGCAACAAGAAATGTAATTTTCAGAGATGGCCGGATACAACGCGAATTAATTGTAACTGACAGGTTATCAGCCTCTGAAATGATTAAGAATCTTCCGGTTGAAATTTTGGATGAGATTGAATTATAATATATAATACCATGAATTACTCAAATTTATTCAGAATAGCCATAAGGGCACTTATAAGAAACAAACTGAGAGCTTTCCTTACAATGCTCGGCATTATAATAGGTGTTGCTTCCGTAATTGCCATGCTTGCAATAGGTGAAGGATCGAAAGTGAACATTACCAAAGAGATGTCGGGCATGGGGACAAACATGGTAATGATTATGCCAAATATGCAGAGAAGAGGCGGGGTAAGTCTGGGTGCATCAAGCTCAATGGCCTTAAAATACAGTGATGTTGAGGCAATTAGAAATGAAGCTGAATCAGTTTCCGATGTTTCACCGGAAGTAAGGGCAAGCGGACAGGTTATCTTCAGCAATCAGAACACCCAGACAACAATATATGGAGTAAGTGAGGAATACCTGACAATTAAGAAACTCGAAATAGGTAGCGGGCGGCTATTTAACGCAACAGAACTGAGAATTATGTCGAAAGTGTGTATTTTAGGACAAACAGTAGTTGAAAACCTTTTTGGTGCCGGCTCTGATCCGGTCGGGCTAACCATAAGGGTTAAAAACCTTCCATTCTTGATTATAGGTGTTCTTAAAGATAAAGGAGAGAGCGGAATGGGACAGGATCAGGATGATCTAATTCTGGCACCATATACCACTGTTCAGCGACGGCTTGCAGCAATTGATTATATTAACGGAATATATGCCTCGGCAATTACCGAAGATAAGAGTGCTCAGGCTATTGCCGAAGTTGAAGAGATCCTTCGCAGAACACATAAACTTAAGGAGACAGATGAAAACGACTTCAGGGTGATGTCGCAGTCAGAACTAATTGAAACAGTTTCCTCAATTACAGACATCCTGACAATTCTTCTGGGAGCCATTGCAGGAATTTCACTGCTTGTAGGAGGAATTGGAATTATGAATATTATGTTTGTATCAGTAACTGAGAGGACAAGGGAGATAGGTCTCCGGATGTCTATCGGAGGGCGTGGTACTGACATTCTCAAACAATTCCTGGTTGAATCTATTTTACTTAGTATTCTGGGTGGTGCCCTGGGTGTTGTATTCGGTTATCTGATTGCCAAAGGGGCGGGATCATTGATGAATATTCCTCCAGTTATAAAAGTACAGACAGTAATTCTTGCTTTCACAGTATGTTTTGCCATTGGTGTTTTCTTCGGATGGTACCCGGCCAGGAAAGCCGCAAACCTTAACCCTATTGATGCCCTAAGATATGAATAACGTGTTCATTCAGAGCAAATCTGAGTTTTTATAATGAAGTAATTGTAATTTGTTTTACTTTTAACATCACAGCTTTAAAACGGAAATGGAAGATTATGAAAGACTTTTTCACAGGTAATAAACTAAAAATATTCCTTCATTTTCTGGCCTGGGCTATTCTTCTGGGATTACCCCTTTATATTGTTCAGAGGTGGGAAGTCGGAAAGGATTTTATCTGGCTGTATTATATAAGTAATGCAGTTAGTGGTATCATTTTCTACACGAACTATCTGATCATGGTTCCGCGGTTTTTCTTTAAAAAGAAAAGACTCAGATATTATATGATGGTTTTTGGGATGCTTGTTTTTTTCTTTTTTCTTTCCAATGGGTTAAATGAACTTGTTTTCAAATACGTACCCGGTGAGGCCAGATCTGAGAGCTCCGTGAGACCTCAGAATGAATTCCGTAAACCCGGCCCACCAGCACCTGACAAGTTTATTGGACGACCTCCTTTTCGTCAAATGCATCTTTTTAATTATGTATTTACCAGTATGTTCCTCGTTTTCTTTTCTGTCGGGTTAAGAGTTCTGGAAAGGCACTCCGAGACAGAAAAGTGGCAGAAAGAACTTGAAAAGGAGAAACTTAATTCTGAACTGGCTTTTCTTAAAAACCAGATAAGTCCTCATTTTTTCTTCAATACTCTGAATAATATTTATTCCCTGATCAGTATTAATCAGGAAGATTCTCAAAAAGCTGTCCTAAAGCTTTCAAAATTAATGCGATACCTGTTGTATGAATCGGAACAGGGAAATACTATGTTAAGTAGTGAAATAGATTTCATGAATAACTATATTGATCTTATGAAGCTCAGAATGAGTGAAAAGATCAATCTTTCAATTTCATTTCCTGAACAGTATGAAGATAAGAGTATCCCTCCGCTTCTCTTTATTCCTTTTATTGAAAATGCATTTAAGCATGGGATCAGTTACAGGGAGAAATCCTTTATCGATGTGAGCATGTCAACTACAAAAGACTCAATCGGTTTCAGATGTGCCAACAGTATTGTAAAATCGAGGGAAGACACAGATGGTGGAAATTCCGGAATAGGGCTGGAAAATGTGAGTAAGAGACTTAGCCTTCTGTTCCCTGGCAAGCATGACCTGAAAATAAATAAAACGGATACCGAATTTGAGATTCTACTCCGGATTAATCTGGCATAATGATAACCACAATTGCTATTGATGATGAGCCTCTTGCACTTAAACTTGTAACTGGTTACATAGGAAAAACTCCTTCATTAAAACTGCTTGGAGGATTTGATAATCCCATCGATGCCGCAGAATTTCTGGCTGATACAAAAGTTGATCTTATTTTTGTCGACATTCAGATGCCCGATCTGTCAGGTATAGAATTTACCCGTCTTCTGGAGAAGGGGCCCAAAGTAATCTTTACAACAGCATTTGAGAAATATGCACTCGAAGGATATAAACTTGAGATTGTGGATTATTTGCTGAAACCTTTCAGCTATGAAGAGTTTCTGACTGCAGTTCAGAAAGTTCAGAAATTACTACATCTTGAACAAAAGGCAGATGTTAAAGTTGATGCGAATAATGAATTTCTTTTCCTCAAATCGGATTATAAGATCAAGAGAATCAATTTCAACGATATCCTGTACATTGAAGGGCTGAAAGACTATGTAAAGGTTCATACTCAGAATAACACAAAACCGCTTCTCTCTCTTACTTCACTTAAATTACTGGAATCAAAACTGCCTGAAAATAAATTTATGAGGGTACACCGTTCATTTATTGTGAACCTGGAGAAGATAGATACAATTGACAGGAGCAGGATCGTATTCGGTAAGGAATACATCCCTGTCAGCGATCAGTATAAAGACAGGTTCCAGGAATACCTCGATAAAAATTTCCTATAATTATTTTACAGGTTTAATATGCATTGCGAAACCGTTGTTTGCAGCCAATTGTATAGGGACTACAGTATTTATGTCTACCTTGATATTATCAATCTTCACACGTGATCTGGTTTCAACAGCAGGATCATCCGAATAAATTCTAACGGAATATTTTATACCAGGAGTAAGGAAATCGAACCTGATATCTAATGTTCTTGCGACCTCTCCGTTAATTCCGCCTAGAAACCATTCATAGTCTTTTTCCCTGGCTATCACTCCATATTCCCCTGTTTTTGCATGCA
>JANNKF010000441.1:0-16659 GCA_031396165.1 Bacteroidales bacterium
AAAAAAATAAAAACTGAAAATAAAGAACTTCTCCCCAAACAAAATTTCAGTGAAGATCTTAAACGCTTATATCAGAATGGACTTGCTCTAACTCATAGAATTGAAGAGATTGATTCAGATATTGAGGATACTCTTAAGAGAATTAATGATATCAAGCTTAAGATTCGTGAGGCTAACAACCAAATGAAGAAAATAGAAGAAGATATCCAGAAACTATTTGCAGATACTTCACAAAGCGTTAATAGTGCTGAAGATATTTTAGCTGAATACTCAATTCAGAATAAGTATGTCAAAGATTATACGGGAAAACTTAATAAAACCTCACAACAAATTTCGTTGAGAAAGAGCCAACTTACCGAAGTTCGCGAGCAACTAAAGGAGCTAGTTACAGGAGAAATACCGAAATGGCTTATCGAGAAAAAGGCAGTTCTTAATGATTTCGAAATTATAGCAAAAACAAGCAGAGATAGGGTATTTGATAGATTAATATGCCAACTTGAAAAAGAAGCTAACATCCATTATAAGGCAATGACTTCTGGAAATAGATCTGCAAGAGGTCAGATAAAGCTTAGAAAATTGCCAAATGGAAATTATATGCCTGAAATAATTGATGATCTTGGAGTGCCGCTTCTTGGTTCTAACACAAGTAACTTAATCCTGGTAAAGCTTTCAGCAATAATGGCTATAGTATCTGCCAAAAATAATGATGGAATGGTTAGTTTTTATACATTAATCACTGATGCTCCAACGTCAGTATTTGGGGAAGATTATACTATAGGTTTCTGTAAAACGATAAGTAAGGTATATCGCCAAAGCATAATTATGAGTAAAGAGTTCTATAAGAATCAGACTCTTCGAAATGAATTACTTTCAAATCCAGAAATAAAAGTAGGAAACGTATATACTGTAACCCCTTCTATAGTTGAATCAGATAGAAGTAATCGTAACAATTTATCAATTAAAATTGAAGCACTGAACTAAAATGGACCTTCTAAAAAAAATAAAAGATAGAGCACCAGAGTACGACTCTTCAAATGAGGAATTGATCACAAAATTTACAGTAGTGCAAGGTGGTCGTGCTGGAACTGCAATAGAAAGCACCGCTTGGCACCAAGGAAAGCATTTCTCAACAAAATATGAGATTTATATGTATGCTACATTGCTAGGACTTAAAAATAATTATAGATGTGCATTAAGAGAAAGTGCCACCAAAACCAAATTCATAGAGATAAAATCCTGGCAACCAACCGATTTGGCTGAATACATTATAATGGGTGTACTTTCAAAGTTAGAAATTGACTTTACTGAACTAGAAACTAAGGATGATAAAGATGTCGAAAGCGAAATTTTAAGTTTTAAAAAGTTAATGGAAGAGTTTGCTAATGGCGGTTTTGATAAGATAAGAGCAAAACTCGAATCTGAGCCTACTTTTTTTGATAATAATGAAAATTGCTTTATTGATTTACTTGAGATCTAATATTATTCACATCTAATTAGAACTTAAATATGCATTTAACTCTTTATCAAGGTTATCTGTATCTATTCTTTGTTTTTTTGAATAAAGAAGCATGCTGAAAACAATCTCGAAAAGTTTTTTATCTTTAGGAATAAAATCATTAAGTATTATCTGTCCTATTGGGATATTTCCCTGAAAAATATACCAAAATAGTTTTCCTAATTGAAAAACCTCTGACTTTTCATCAATACGACAATCATACTTATTTATGTTGGATGATTTTTCAACCAAAAACTTATTAACTGCTTCCGGGGAGAACCAACCGGTAGGACCAATAATATCTCCACGTTCATTTATTATTATATCACTATCCCTATAATCCGCAAGACCTAAATCGCCAATATAAGGCTCATTGCCAATAAAGAATATATTGTCATGTTTTATGTCTCGATGGTAAATTCTATATTCATGCAGCCCTTTAATACCTAATAAGATTTTATGACATAACAATGTCTTTTGATAGATGTCAAGTTCGTTTTCTTTTTTAGATAAATATTTACTTAATGTACAATCACACTTTTGCATGACATAATATTGAAAATCTAGATCATCGATCTTTTGAATTCCTGAGAATTCAATTTTTACGATATTATTAAGTTCATTTGATGTTGCAATGGAAAGTGTATATTCAGAAATCAATTGACCCCCTGTTCAGAATTAATTGACCCCCCATTCAGGCGTAATTGACCCCCCGAAAGTGCAGGTTTTGTCTGACATTCCGGCAATATTGACCCCTCTGGGAAAATTTATTGTCTGACATTCCGGCATATTGACCCCCTAAGAACGGACTGTTTTTTTGCTTTGTAAGAAAAACAGATGCGATGGCAAACAGGACGATAAATATGGAGGTTATAAAACAAATCGGGATTTTAAGCAAACTGGGGTATGGTAAAAAAGCTATCGCCAGGGAACTGAATTTATCCAAAAACACGGTCAAGAGTTATCTTGCAAAAGATGATCAGGTAACAGAACAGGAACAAAACTCTCGCAGGGACGCCCTGTTTGACTTCTTTCCGTATGTTAAAAAAGAGCTTCCAAAAACGGGTGTTACAAGACAGATATTATGGGGTGAATACCGTTTAAAACACTCTGATGGATATTGTTACGGACATTTTTGTGAGTACTACAATACCTGGCTTCAAAACAAGGATGCATCACTTCATATTGAACAACTTCCCGGCGACAAAACATATATTGATTTTACAGGTTACAAGCCATCAATTGTTAATGATGAAACGGGTGAAATAAGAGAAGTGGAGGTCTTTGTCTCGGTTCTTGGGTTCAGTGGCAAGACCTACGTCAGAGCCTGCGAGAGCCAGCGTAAGATAGATTTGCTGCCATGCATTGTACGTTCTTTTGACTACTTCGGAGGTGTTACGAATGCACTGGTTCCGGATAATATGAAACCAGCCGTTGACAAAGCCAGTAATTATGAAGCAGAAATAAACAGGGATCTTCTTGATCTTGGCAATCATTACGGCATTGCAATACTTCCTACCCGAAGCCGTAAACCCAGAGACAAGGCATGGGTGGAGCGTATGGTTCAGATCGTCTATACACGTATTTTTGCTCCACTTCGTAATCGGGTGTTTACTAGCCTGGATGAACTTAATGAAGCCATCTTTGAGCTTCTGGAGGTTCATAATAACCTTCCACTCCAAGGAAGAGAAGAAAGCCGCAATGATCTGTTTGAGGAAGAAAGAGTTCATCTGAAGCCATTGCCACAGGAGCGTTGGGAACTGAAAGAATATGCTCAGGTTAAGGTGATGAAAAACTGCCATGTCCAATTACATATAGATCGCCATTACTATAGTGTTCCTCTGCAGTATATCGGCAAAAAAGTGAAGATCGTTTATACGGCAACGCATGTGAGTATATATCTTGCAGGAGAACGTATAGCTTACCATTTACGGGATCGCAGACCCCATAAGTACACAACAGTTAAAGAGCATCTTCCCTCAAGTCATCAGTTTGTGAGTGAATGGAATCCATCTAAGTTTACCGAGTGGGCAGGTCGCATTCATCCTGATGTAAAAGCTTATATAATGAATGTACTTGAAAACAAATCTTATCCCGAGCAAACCTACAGAAGCTGCGTAGGGATACTCTCATTTGAGAAGAAAGCAGGTCGTGATCGACTTATAGCTGCTTGTCAGAGAGCAACCTCCTTTGGTGCATTCAACTACAAAGTAATACAGCAGATTATCAACAATAAGCTTGATCGGTTAGACGTGAAAAAAGAAACCCTAACTCTTCCCTTGCATGAAAACATAAGGGGAGCAGAATACTATAAATAAACCAATTAAAGTAAACCTATGACACATGAAATCCAGCATTTAATGCAACAATTAAGACTCCCGGGAATGAGAGCTGCTTATGAAGGTATTGTATCGACAAAAAATATGCAATCAATAGATAACGATGAATTACTCAATCTTTTATTGCAGGCTGAATGGGATGAAAGGGAAAACTTAAAAGCCAGCCGTAGATTATTAAATGCAAAGTTCCGAATCAGAGCCAGCATGGAAGAAATAGACTTTTTTACTCCACGCGGTTTAAACAAAACGCAACTACTTCGTTTTACTGATGGAAGCTTTGTAAAGAATGGCGAAAATGTTCTAATCACCGGGCAAACAGGTGTTGGTAAAAGTTTTATAGCTTCGGCATTGGGACACCAGGCCTGCCAGCTTGGATATAAGGTCAATTACTTTATTGCACAGAAATTATTTACGACGCTCCGCATGTCAAAGGCAGATGAGTCGTACATTAGACAGATTAAACGAATAGAAAAACAAGATCTTATTATCATTGATGATTTTGGTATGCAGCCACTTGATGATATGACCAGGATGATGTTACTTGAGATTATTGAGGACCGACACCAGAAATGCTCAACCATTATAGCATCACAGCTACCCATTGACAAATGGTACGATGTAATCGGAGAAAACACTATAGCAGATGCAATACTTGACCGGCTGGTACATACTTCTCACAGAATAGAATTATCAGGTGAGTCGATGAGGAAAAAGAAAAAAGTGTAATTTTAAAAAGTTTTTAAGCGTTCATTGTAATCCGTTCTTCGGTTGCCCTTCGGGGATGATGCCTCCGGCAAGGGGGTCAATTAACCTGAATGGGGGGTCAATTTGTCCTGAATAAACATGCTAACATCGCTGGTAGGTTTAATTGCCTTCGGCAGCCCGGACACATTCATAATCACCTCAAAGTCTATAACTGAAATTTCACCCGATTATCAAGTTTTGTGCACCGTGACCATTCCTGCAACCGTGACAATGTCTATGGGGCTGCCGTCCGACATAACATATATACAGAGGATGCAATAAGAATCCACCGAAATATTGAGTTAGGCCCTGGTATCAGTTCCGGGGCTTACTATTTTACCCGGTGATTGAATTTCTGGCTTACCCGTTGACGATTTAAGGCACGAACTCCTTCATAGGCATGTGACAGTATAGGGAGGTTCACATAATCGCATATTTGAGGAGATGTACTATGGACATTTATCAGGCGGACAATGCAGAGAGATGTCATCAATTTAATTAGCTTATTTTCATCAATTCTTCATAACATGGGACAAATACAGGACAAATCAAGAAATATAAAACCCTATCATGCTGATCTACTGCATTGATAGGGTTTGAAATTGAGGTCGGTGGCGGATGCTTCGACAATAAATCCAAGTCAATAACCCTTACCTTGTTTCAAAACTTGACTTTAAGTTCAAGATTTGCTAACTTGAATTGGTCAAACCAAATCGCAAGGCTATGGAAAACTCAATCTTGATCCGAAACATAACTGTTGAAGAATTGCAGGAACTGATTCGTGCTACAATAAGGCAAGAGCTTCAAAGTGGCTCTCCCAAAAAAGGGGAACCCCGCTACATAACTAGAAACGAAGCAGCAGATTTGTTAAAGATTACCCTGCCGACCCTGAACAGGTACACACAGCTAGGTATTTTAAAGGGATTCCGCATTGGGACCAGGGTCCTGTACAAGATGGAGGATATTGAAGAGGGTATTAAAAGTATTGCATCAAGCCGCTATCAAAGGTAATAAAAAGGAGGTCTAAATGGGCCTTTTCAGCAGGGAGTGGTGCAAATCTGGTGCAAGTCACCATAAAAGAAAAAGCCAATCACTGATAATCAGTTGATTGGCTTTCTTAGGGTACCCGGAGCGGGACTTGAACCCGCACAACCGTAATGGTCACAGGATTTTAAGTCCTGCGTGTCTACCATTCCACCATCCGGGCAAATATTGTCTTGCAGTCATGCGGTCTTGCAGTCTTGCAGGTCCAGTCAATTTCCGGGTGAATCGGAGGGCAAATTTATAATAAATAATTCTTAATATGAACAACTCATTGAATTAGGCTTAAATAAAACTCTGTGTGCCTCTGTGCACCCTCTGTGTTACTCTGTGTAAGTTCTTAATTTATTTTAAGTTACAAAGAGCGACACAGAGAAGTCACAGAGAGCCACAGAGAAAATATTTTTTTAATTCACAAGAATTGGTTTGCCTAATCCAACCTTTTCAAGTTCTTTAAGTTGTGTTTTGGCATCACCCACAACAACATAATACATCCGTGAAGGATCAATATATTTGTTTGCCAGTTCAATTGTTTTCTCAACTGTTAATCCTTTAACAAATGCCTCTTCCTGTTTTATGTAATCAGCTGGCAGATTGTATGATGTCATTGTGTTGAGCATACCAAGAAGACTGCCAAGTGTCTCGAAACGAAGTGCATTCCCTTTTATAAGAGCATCTTTTGTGAAGTCTATATACTCTTGCGGGATTTCCTTGCGATACTTTTCCATCTCTGTTTTAAAGATTGTTACTGACTCAAGAGTTGAGTTTGTTCTTACTCTTGATGAGGCATTAAAGTATCCATAGCTCTTATAACCTGATATGTTTGAACGAGCACCATATGTAAATCCTTTTTCTTCTCTGAGGATAAGATTGAAGATCCCGTTAAATGAGCCTCCAAGTTTATAGTTGGCAACATATGCAGGATAGAAATCAGGATTTGTTCTTGGAAGTGATGGTCCCCCGATTGCTATAACTGATTGTTTTGCACCAGGTACATTAACAAAATATATTGCTGATTTCTCAGGAGCTGCAGGTATTGCAAGATCAGGAAGGATAACCTCTTTGGGCTGCCATTTTGCTGAAAGTCCGGCAAAAGCTGCTTCAACTCTTGGCTGATCAACATCACCTGCAATTAAAAGCTTAGAAATAGAAGGTGAGAAATTGCTGTTATAGTAGGCTTTCAGATCGTCCAGTGTAATTCCACTAATTGTTTCCTCTGTACCGGATGCTTCAACTGCGAGGATATTGTTATCTCCATAGATGAGTTTGTTTAGTGTTGTGGAGGCCAGGTAATCGGGACTGGCCTGATTTCTTTTAAGGGTGTTGATTATTCTGCTCTTGGCAAGTGCAAACTGCTCCTCATCCCATCTTGGATCAAGAAGAATTTCTTCGACTAAAGCAATAGTATTTTCGAAATTCTTTGTCAGACAACTAACATCAACTGTAATATCTTCATTACCGGAAGAGATTCTTATTGAAGCACCCAGCAGACCAATGGCATCTTCAAGTTGTTCAGGAGTCTTGTTTTTTGTTCCTTCATTCATCATTGAAGCAACGAGGTTTGATATACCTGCTTTTCCAAGTGGCTCAGCTACATGACCACCGTTAATAACAATAGAATACTGTATCATTGGAAGTTCACTCTGTTTGATACCCCAGACTTTGGTGCCATTTGCCAGTGAAGAAGACCAGAAACCGGGAACAGTTACTTCAGGATCTGTCCCGACAGCCGGTTTAACCGAACGGTCGAACGAAGTTGGTGTTTTTGTAATGGGGTCTTCAGCTACATCCTCAGCTTTAACTTCTGCAGCATTAGTTACATCTTCTTCAACAATGCCTGCATTTACCGAACCTTCAGCTATGAGATTTACTTGTCCTTTTGGAACAAAACTTGTCTGAATATAATTCTTTCCTTTTATATATTTTTTATAAACATTTTTTATGTCAGCCATTGTTACTGACTGAATATCAGCCAGATCCTGTTTGTAATATTCAGGGTTTCCGGTGTTCATAGCATATTCTGCAAATGTGAAGGCTTTCCCCTGGACGCTTGAGAAACGACTGATAAAACTTGTCTCGTATCCTGCTTTGATTCTAATAAGATCCTCTTCTGTAAAACCATCAGCTTCAAATTTTGCAAGACCCTCAGCAATTGCTTTTTCAACATCGGTAAGGCTTACCCCGGGATTGGCCGCAACAGAAATAGTGAAGCTGCCGGCAAGTTCCTGGGAACCATTTCTTGTCATAACTCTCGATGTGAGTTTCTTGTCTTTTACCAGAACAGTATAGAGAGGAGCTTTTTTTGTACCACCAAGAAGATCTCCAAGAAAATTCAGAGCATAAGAATCTTTTGAGAATCTTTCAGATGTCGGGAATACCATTGTAAGCTGTGGAGCTTTGGCAAAATTGTCTTCATGGTACAATTTTACTGTTGCATCAAGAGTAACTGGCATGGCGCCTCTTTTTTCGATTGCTTCACCAGACGGAATTTCTGCGAAATACTTTTCAACCAATGCTTTAACTGCTACCTTGACTATATCGCCTGATATAACAAGTGTAGCATTATTTGGAGCATAAAACTTTTTATGAAATGCCCGCACATCTTCTACTGATGCGCTTGCAAGGTCTTCCATCTCACCAATGACTGTCCAGCTGTAAGGATGTCCTTTCGGATATAGATTTTTTGCAATAAGTACCTGGTTGAAGCCATAGGCTGCATTATCAACACTCTCGCGTTTTTCATTCTGAACCACGTTCTGTTGGTTTACAAGTGCTTTTTTTGTAACTGTGTTTGTGAGGTAACCCATTCTGTCGGATTCCATCCATATTGCCATTTCTAGTGCATTCTTTGGAACAACCTCATAATAGTTGGTCCTGTCCTGACTTGTACTTCCATTCAAAGTACCGCCGGCACCCTGAATGTTTTTGAAAAGCTGATCCTCACCCACGTTCTCAGATTTCTGGAACATCATGTGTTCAAACAGGTGAGCAAAACCCGTTTTTCCGGGGATTTCACGACTAGATCCAACATGATAGTAAACAGCAAGTGCCGCTATCGGATCAGATTTATCCACATTTAGTACCACAGTTAAACCGTTTGCGAGAGTGTATTTTTCGAACGGAATTGAAAGGGAAGCCTCTTTTTTCTCTGTTGTGCAGCCGGTAAGAGCTGCAACCAATACCAGAATAAGAGGAAGAATTGATTTTTTCATAAGGAGATAATTAAGGATTAGGGCTTTATAATTATTATCGATCGAAAATAATAATAATAACTTTACATAGACTGTTTTTGGTGGATAAAAAAAAATTCTTATTTTTGCCCGTGATTTTGCGGGAGTAGCTCAGTTGGTAGAGCACGACCTTGCCAAGGTCGGGGTCGCGAGTTCGAGTCTCGTCTCCCGCTCAAATAAAAGAAGCCACGCCAGTGGCTTCTTTGTTTGAGGTTATTAACAATCTTATTTATTCCAGTGTTAATAAAAAAACACTTACGCATAATTAGACTAAATATAAATAGTATTATATTTGCATCTGCATGTTAATTGATTTAGCATGGATTCAGGGAGAGAGTTCCACTCCCATAGCTGGGACTAATTACATCTGACTAAAATGGCAACGAAAGCAAGTGCAAAAAAGGCTGCGCCAAATGCAGGTAAAAAATCAACTGCTGGTGCAACCAAGGCCAGGCCGAAAGGCAAATAGCAGGCTATAATAGAAGAGGGTGTCCATTTGTGGCACCCTCTTTCATTTATATCTATGTATAATTTATGATTATTGTTGTATCGGACCCCAATCAACAAGTGTGTTGTTCTCAAAATAAAGCCATGTATTCTTAAAGATCCACTCTTCTTTTATGAGGTTCCCGCTTATTCTCCTGTTAATCTTTTCTGCAGTACCCCAACTGTCTTTTACCATCTCCGCATCCATCCCTTTCCATATTTTTCCTGCATTAAGTCTGGCAGCCATTGATGACCCATATTTGCTTTCGAGGTAAGCAAACCTGCTGATCTGCTCATTTTGTTCAGGTTGTCTATTCTGAGCCTGCTGCTGAGTTTGATTTGGCTGTACTGTTGTAGCTGCAGTTTTATCAATTACAGCATGGCGTCTGAAGATATACCCTTTATTATCCTCAAAATTAATATGAAGATAGGTACTGTCTGAGCCAAGTACCTCAACAGTCGACCCTGAGGGAACGATAAGCAGTACAGTTGTAAGATCGTCTTTAGCTCCAAACAGTCGACTGGAAGATTTCAGTGTGGCTGTATGTTTCTGTTCCTGGTTTTCCGGTTGACTCTGTTCCAGATTCTGAAGAAGATCTGCTCTGTTGGCCTGGGCCTCAGCATATACTACAGAAAGAAAAAAGACGGGAATAAAAATAATTTTCTTCATAAGTGTGTTTTTTTCTCATTAATTCAAAAACTGTACCATTATGGAATCATGTGTGAATGAAATCCGTGATATCCGTGGATTTCATGGTTAAAAATAGAAAAAATTTACCACGGATTACACTGATTAATACGGATATTTTCAGTCTGAAGTTTTCCTAAGAACAAATATGCCATCTCTTAGTGGTAGCATAACAAATTCAATATTTTTTTCCTTGATAATCATTTCATTAAATTCTACAACACCTTTGGTTTGAGGATCGCTTATTTCTCCCTCCATTACTTTTCCTCCCCATAGCACATTATCAGCCAGGATGAATCCTCCCGGTTTTACTTTGTCAATAACAAGTCGGTAATACTCAGAGTATTCCCGCTTGTCACCATCGATAAATACCAGATCGAATTTTGTATCCAATCCCGGAATTATTTCCAGTGCATTTCCTGTTATCTGTTCGATTTTCGAGTCAGCTCCTGCCAGGCGGAAATATGATTTAGAAAATGATTCAAGCTCATCATTTATCTCAATTGTAATTAGTTTGCCTCCCGGTTTGAGTCCTTTTGACAGACAGATTGCAGAATAACCTGTAAATGTTCCAATTTCAAGAATATTCTCAGGACTTATCATAAACGAAATACACTCCAGCAATTTTCCCTGCAGGTGGCCCGATGTCATGTTCGGATTTACAAACCTTATATGAGTCTGCCTGTACAGCTCCTCAAGAATGGGATCTTCAGGGGAGGAGTGGTCTGCAAGGTATTTGTCAAGTTTTCGGTTCATAGGTTCTTTTTAATAAGGTCAGAAGACCGGAGACCGAAGTCCGAATTATATTAATTGTTTTTACTTCCGACTTCGGTCTTCCATCTCCCGACTTCCGTCTTCCGTCTTCCGTCTCCCGACTACTTATAAATCAATGTCGAGAGTTTCGACGGCTCAAAAATATCGTTCGCGGTCTCAAGCAGTTCAGTGGCAGTAATTGCATCTATTTTTTCGCAGATATCCTCTATAGTATCTATCTTATTGAAGACCAACAGACTTTTACCCAGACTTAACATCAGGCTTTCGTGGTTTTCATAGCCCCTTACCAAATATCCTTTAATCTGATTTTTAGCTTTACTCAACTGTATAGTTCCAAGCTTTGTTGTCCTGAGTTTATTTAATTCTGACATGGCAATTGAGATACTCTTTTTCAGGTATTGGGCATCCGTACCGAAATAAATTGAAAAGATACCCGTATCGCAATATGGACTATAACTTGATTCAACATTATAAGCCAATCCGTTTTTTTCTCTGAGTGACAGATTTAACCTTGAGTTAAGTCCTTGTCCTCCAAGTATATTATTCAGGAGGAACATTCCCATTCTCCGGTCATCTTTAAGATCATAGGCCAGATTACCTATTATGCAATGATTCTGAAATGTGTCTTTCTTTCTCGTTAGTTCAGAAGGTTTATATATCCAGCTTTTATCCTTTCTTTTATCGGGTTTAAATGTTACGACATCAGAAAAATGTGTTTTGAACAGTCTCAGAATTTTTTCATCGGTAATGTTACCAACGGAACAAAAAACCATCTCGTTAGTGTCGTAATTATCAGATATAAAATCAGTTATAGTTTTTTTTGAATATAGTTTTACTGATTCCGGGGAGCCAAGAATATTTCTGCCAATGGGTTGTCCGGCGAAGATAAGTTCTTCAAAATCGTCAAAAATCATCTCAGATGGGTTATCCAGATAAGAGTTGATTTCCTCAATTACCACATCTTTTTCTTTTTCAATCTCTTTTTCAGGAAATACTGAATTGAAGGTAATATCGCTGATTAGTTCAATAGTTCTTTCATAGTCATCCTTAAGAAAAGATGCATGGATGGCTGTTTCTTCCTTGGTTGTATAGGCATTCAGTTCACCTCCCACATCTTCAAGCCGGCTGAGAATGTGATAGGCTTTTCTTTTTCGGGTTCCCTTAAACAGCATGTGTTCAATGAAATGTGCAATTCCATGTTCTGACTCTGTTTCATCGCGTGAACCCGTATTTATAATAATTCCGCAATGGGCAACCAATCCGGGTATCCTGTGATGAACAAGTCTGATGCCATTTCCGAGTGTATGAAGAAGGAGATCCATCTTATGATGTTAGTGACATTGCAAATGTACCATATGATTAAAATGAATCCAAATAGAGTTGTGAATCCGAGAAATAAATGGAAATAAAAAGAAATAAATAGAAATTGAAGAAATAGGAAGAAATAAGTTATTCTATTTCAACTTAATACAAGTATTTCTTTCAATCTATTTCAATCTATTTCAAACTATTTCAATTTATTTCAACCTAAAGAATTAAATAAAGATAGATTTTTTTTATCAAAGTATTTGGATAGTCCAATTTGAGATATATATTTGCAGTCCGAAAAGGAGGTGCCATAGCTCAGTCGGTAGAGCAATGGACTGAAAATCCATGTGTCCCCGGTTCGATTCCTGGTGGCACCACTTCTTCAAATTGCAAAACCCGTAAGATCAACGTCTTGCGGGTTTTTGTTTCCAGTGTGGTGTCGCCTGCCTGCGGGTAGGCAGAGATTCGGTAACGAATTTTCTAATTAATTAGAAGTCAGTGTACTACGCGAGTATCGCTTTTGCTTAGTCCACATTTGTCCTCTTATATCACTGAAATTTTTAGTCTCGTTATAGTACTATCAGTTTTCCGGATCTTACAATTTTGTTTTCATTTATTAATTGAAAGAAATAAACTCCTGAAACAAGATTTCCTCTTTGGAGAGTCATCGATAGCTGAGTGATGACAGTGCTGATTACTTTTTTCCCTGCGGAATTAAAGATAAATAAATCATATTCATTATTCTCAGATGCATCATCTATGATTAAAGTAGTAGAACTGCTGAATGGATTTGGATAAAAAGTAATCCCATCGTTTGTTTTTCCATCAGTTAATGAAACATCGCTTGTGATTGTGCATCCTGGAGTTATAATGGTACTTATTGCTGCGGTTGTCAAAGTGCCTGCACTTGTTAATACTCTTCCATTAATTGAAGCACCCGTATTTAAATTTATCGAACCAGTACCACATATAATCGTCCCTTCGAAAACAGAAAGGTCATTTATTGTTACAGCTCCATCAATCTTCCAAAACACATTTTTTGCCTGGGCCCCATTTAGAAGAAGTACTTTGGAATTGGCAGCTGCTGTGAGAGCACCTGTTATCTGAATAACAAACACTGCGTTTGCATTTCCCTGAGCATCAAGGTAGACTATATCAGTAAGTGATACGGCAGAATTCATACGGTAAGTATGAGGCGTAAGAACCAGATTGTTACCAAATTGTGCAGGGAATAATAACTCTATTTCAAATGCCAAAGTATTAAGATAATTGTAGACGCCGAGCAAATCGCTTGCACACGCTGCGGTTGAAGCATCCGGAATCAGGTGAATATTTCCTGTAACATTCATTGCATTGAAACCGCTTGTTACACCTGCATTTGTTCCAATCTCACCTGTAACAGTAGTGATGCCGGTGTTTGTAACATTCCCGTTTGCGGAGAATAATGCATAACACAATGTTGACCCCTGTGCCGGAGCAGCAGGCCCGGTCAGAACAGGACTGCCGCAACCTGTTGGGGTATTCCCTTTTGTTCCAATGATAGTGATAGCACCATTTGTGGAAAGTGCTCTTCCCTCAAGCACACACCCTGTATTCATGACAATTGCTGCATTATTCGCTACTATCGTTCCCTTCATAGTTGTATTAGTAGCCAGTGTTACAGCACCTTCTATTTGCCAGAATACATTACATGCCAGAGCTCCGTTAAGCAGGCTGATAGATGAACCGGAATTAGTGGTAAGTCCTCCCTGAATTTTAATAATAAATACAGCATTGGCATTATTCAGAGCATCCAGAACAAGGCTTCCATTCAGTGTTGCAGCTTGTGATACAGAATATACCCCGGGGGTCAGAATCTGCCCATCCCCAAGCAAAGGGGCAAGAAAGAGAGTTGCAGATGTTCCATTCAATTGATTGTAAGCAATAAGCAAATCTGCAACACCCTGAGTGGTAGCCCCATCAGCATTATGCATGACGCCATCAACATTTCCGAATCCGGTTATCATTCCGTTATGTGTGCCAACATTCCCGTTAAGAAGGGAAACGCCTGAGTTACCCAGACCTCCGTTACTCGTAAAGAGAACATACCCTGCTGCAGTTCCCAGGGTTGGAGCCTGTGCAAAACCTGAATTTGCAATCAGGAGTGGTATAGCTGTTGCTATAAAAAGAAGTAGATGTTTTTTCATACTTAATTGTTTTAATCTTTAAACAAACTTATCTGATAAAACAAGTCATTTCACTCTGATTTAATGAATTACTTGTTATATAAATATAACGTATCAATAATAGATATTGTTTTCAGATTTTTAGTAAACGCAAAACCCTGCAGGACAATTATCTGATGTGTTTTGAGTTTTTCGTGCATACAAACCGTTATGCATTTTTAATTCTTTTGTTCCGTCTTAAACAAAATCCATAATTTTGTCAGAGAAACTACTGGGAGAACTTAAAATCTTACGAGAGTCAGATTTGGAATATTATCCGGTGTCTTCCTGGAACAAAAATTGTAAAAATGAAACGGATTTTTATTGCACTCAAAGTAGAGGCCGGTGAAATTCTTAAGAGTACGATTTCATCACTGCAACAAAGTTTGAGAGATGAAAGCATTAAATGGACCAGCCTCGAAAATATCCATATAACACTGGCCTTCCTTGGTGATACTGAAGAGCTGAAAATCGATCTGGTTAGCCAGATGCTCCATGAGAAATGTGACGGGTTTGGTGTTTTCGATCTTACTCTTAAAGAAACAGGTGTTTTCAGAAATTATACCAATCCGAGGGTGCTTTGGATCGGAATTGAACCATCTGAGACACTGGGCCGGTTAAATGCGATTATTTCAGCCGGATTAAGAAATCTTGGGATAATAACCGATACAATGCCCTTCAACCCTCATCTTACTCTCGGCAGAATAAAGAAAATCAACGACATATCTGTCTTGAAATCCCTGGTTGATGTGTATGGTAATTCTGTATTCCAGAAAGTGCAGGTTACTGAGGTCATTCTTTATGAAAGTATTCTTCAGCAATCAGGTCCGGTTTATAAATCAATAAATAAATACTCCTTAACCCTGAAGCTGTGAAATTATTAACAGTACCTGGCACAATTGAGAGATAAATCTGTTTATCGTATTTTTTAATCAGAATTGACCTGAAACCCCGTAAATCCCTGTTATCCTGAGTTTTTATTCAATTTTTTTGCACATCCGGTATTATGACAATTTCCTGCTGAACCCCGGGGATCCTTCGCTACAGCTCAGGATGACAGGGCCCTCATGGGTCACAGAGGGAAAAGAAGTGGCGATTCGATGAATGATTTTAAATCAGAAAAATAGTTTGCGAATCGCCACTTCTTTTCCCCATGACCACCCGGCAATAGTGTCATCCCGAAGCGCAGCGAGGGATCCCCTTCACCCATTTCGATTTATCTTCAATTATTCCGGCAATAAATCAAAGGCCAAAATATTTTACATTTTCATAATTAACACATAACATAGTACATATGAAATGTTGTCATTAGCAGCATCAGCAAACTATAGCCGGGATTAGCCGGAAGTTGTAAAATAGGTTGATGTGCAAAAACATATGGGGACTTACATTTCGCCTGATTTATTATTATTTGCTGATGTATCCTTAAAGAATATCTCTATTTCAGCATATTCCTTGCAAATATTGATTTTTTGGATTTTTACCTTTTCAACATTATAACCGGTCTGACGTGAAAGATCTTTCAGAAGTTCCTTATCCCGGCCCGGTTTAAGCAATTCAGTTTTATTATAGACGAGATCAAGCCTGTTCAAGCTCTTTTTTTGCAGAAATAGTTCGAGCAAATAGGTGATCAGGACAATACTTATGTTAATTATTACCGCTCCTATTATCGGAGGAGGAATATTGGCCTGCGAATTGATAACAGATA
Source organism: Bacteroidales bacterium (assembly GCA_031396165.1). Taxonomy (GTDB): domain Bacteria; phylum Bacteroidota; class Bacteroidia; order Bacteroidales; family VadinHA17; genus LD21. The sequence continues at coordinate 16,018 of JANNKF010000441.1, forward strand.
TTCCGATAACAAGAAAGACATACGTTATATCCTTATCTGAATATTGATTTGTCCTGAAACGAATGATGGCAAAAATTGCAAACAGCCCCAGTGCCAGACCCATTTGCAGGTCTATAGACCCGAGTATGGCACAAATCAGGAAAATCATTACTCCGATAAGTATGTACGAGAATAAATACTCTTCTTTTTTCGAAAACCTATAATATACAAACCCTACAAGAACTACAAGCACCAGCAGGTTAACAAAAAACCGTATTAAAATACTCCATAAGGTTACGTCGAGCACAATTGAATCGAAATTCATAGCTTAAATTCTTAATTCTAAAACTTAACGAATATAATCTGAATTTATATTTAAAAATAGCTTATTAATGCTAACCTTAAATATATTAGATAATTAGATAAAACAGGCAAATATTAAGTTATTTTTGCAATAATTATCCTTAAAAAGATATTGCCGGATCAGAAGCCCCATTTTCCTTACCATAATTCTTTATCCGGGAATCAAAATAGCTTATGATTCGTTATGATGATAAGAGAATCTGAAGATAGCAGGATTAATTTTCTGAAAATGTATTTAAGTGGCGCAATGATGCCTGTATTAATTTTAACAATTGTGTGTTTTTCATCGTGCAGGTCCTC
>JANNKF010000454.1:0-2427 GCA_031396165.1 Bacteroidales bacterium
ACAACTATAAAAATCATAATAATCCCATGAATTGTAAACATGCCATTGTAAGTTTGGGCAGTCATGATGGTTTCGCCCGGAGCGAACTTCTCAATCTTCATTATCAATCCCAATATTGCCGCTACGCAAAAAAAGATTGTAATGGAATACATATATAGCAAACCAATCCGTTTATGATCGGTGGAAGTCAGCCACGACCAAAGACCTGTTTTGTGATTTAGATAATTCAGCGGAGCATCCGGTGACGAATTGTAGTTCATTCCTTTATAACATTAGTTGTTTTTCTCTTTGCAGAAATTAGTAACCAGGCTGCAAAAAACAGCCCGATAATGAGTATGAAAGTACCGATTAACCTCGTAAATTGTAATGTATAAGCTTTGCTCTGTGTATCATAGGCAAAACAATACTCCAGAAGTTTGCTGCTTGTGGGTCGGGCCAGCCCTTTTTGACCCTCAACTACCGCCATTTTGACATCAAAAGGGAGAAAAGTAATTCCATAAAGGTATCTTGTTATTTTCCCCTGAGGACTGACCATTATAATCGTCGATGGATGAGCAAAATCGAGTCCGGTAGGTTTATACCTAAAACCCACTGCGTCGGTTATTTTTTGAATATTTTCCAATTCTCCGGTCAGGTAGAACCAGCTTGCACGGTCTTTTTCCTGTATTTTCTGAACGAAGTTGAGCTTTTTCTGACGTGCTTTCTCGGGTGTATCCTTCGTATTAAAACTGATGGTAATAATGTCGAAATCTTTACCAATCGACAAATCCATTTTACTGACTACATCGGCAATGCCATCAAGTAAAGGACTGCAAAGACCCGGACAGTCGAAATAAACAAACGAAAGGACAGTTGGCTTATTGATCATACTACCAAGGGTAACCGTATCGTTTTTTTCATTATAAAATGTCAGATCCAGGGGAATTGTTTCACCCAACTTCTCAACGATGCCTATTTCAACCTCACGGTTAATTGGCAATTGAGCATATGTGCTGAATATCAACACTAACAACAACTGAAAAATCAAAAATCGTTTCATAAACTATTTATTTAAGATTACTCCTTCTCTTTTTCGAACATCATTCCGGCAATCATCAAAGAACCACCTAACAAAGAGGTGTCTTTCAATAATTCGATCAATGCAAATTGCCATTTGGCCGGATCAAAAAGTGCCGGAATATGAATCGTCAGGATAAAAATCAACAGAAGAACGGATAATAGAATTGTAGAAACCTTAATAAACTTATTAAAGATAATACTTAAACTTGCCAGAATCAGAAAAATTCCAGTCAAAATAATAGTATAAGGTCCAAGTGGAATAAATGAGGAAACAGTTCCGATGTAAAAGTCGATGAATAGCAGATGGTTGAACCCAAATATTGCAAATGGAATCGCGAACAATATTCGCCCAATCGTTGACAGATTCTTCATATCAGGTTAATTTAGTAGTTATAAATAATTATATAATTGTATTAATCCGCGGTTTGATGATCTTTTTTTAATCCGGCCTTGTAAATTGCCCTGATCTGGAATAGCACATAAAAAATAAATCCCCACACTGCCAGAACAGTAAAGATATAGGCAAGTAATAACCAGATCGGCGTTTTTTGTACAATATTCCACATAGCGCGTTGTTCATTCAGGGGCGGACGATAAGTGGGAACCCCAATAGCAAGCGTTGTATCGGATTTAGCCTCTCCGTATGCGGTTTCATCCGATAATTTGGCCAAAAGCTGCACGAATCCTGCAGAATCGCCGGGAAGATCTTTGGGAAAATTGAACAATACTTTTCCCAGAGCATCTGTATTGCGCGCTTCGTCAATTAGAAGATTCCCAAAATATCTTTTTGCAAACAACTTAACCTCAGCTCCTGCGACTGGTTGTACCTTGCTCTCTTTCGTTCCTGAGATTTCCATCTGAACCTGATTCTTTTCTTTCACCCAGGTAACCAAAATTTTAACATCTGAAGCAGCAGTACCTGCAACACGAGATCGTTTTTCAATTACCTGAACGTATTTTTCATTGAAACTCCGGATATATGAAATCACCCGCCAGAGATCGCCGGAAGATATTGTATTCTTGAACGAAGGCATTGTACCTTTTCCTTGTATGAGTTTGTAATGCAAGGCACCATCCGTATTGCTCTGCAATTTTACCGATGCCACATCAGGAGGTAGTGGAACCAGATTAATTACATTGTTTTTACCTGGATCGCCATGACATGACTTACAGTTCGTATTATAAAGTTCCACTCCGGCCTTACGCGTGGAATCATTAAAAGCGAATGGACTGAGCTTAACTCCTTCTTCCGCAGGAACCACCCATTCCTGAGCTGAAAGACTTATAGAGAATAACACAATCAATACAAGAAATAAATATTTTTTAATCATATGCTTTTTGTTATATCTTTTTCCTGGGATTTATCAT
>JANNKF010000461.1:0-14218 GCA_031396165.1 Bacteroidales bacterium
GCCGGAATGCTGGGTATCGGCGGAGCCATAATAATGATTCCGGCACTTGTCTTTTTTCTGGGTACGACCCAGCAAATGGCGCAGGGAACAAGCATAGCCGTGATGTTGCCACCCATCGGGATCCTTGCTGCCTGGAATTACTATAAAGCCGGTCATGTTAATATAAAATTTGCAATAATCCTTGCGGTTTGTTTCCTTGTAGGATCCTATTTCGGATCTAAAATGGCTCTGAACATTCCGCAGGCAATGCTGAAAAAAATCTTTGGAGTTCTTTTATTGCTGGTTGCGGCTAAGATGCTTCTTTCAAAATAAAATTTATTTGACAAAAAAAAAGGGACACATGTTTGTATGTCCCTTTAATATTTTGAAATTCAATAAGCTAGAACATCAATCCAAGGCTGAAAAGAAATGCATTGGGGCGGTCATCAAGTTTTACTTTGGTTCCGAGCCGATTCTCAATCTGGTTCTGGTATTTCTTCAAACTTCCTTCATACCTGAGATCTATAGTAAGGAATTTTAAAATATCCAGACCAACTCCTGCCTGATAACCGATAGTCATTCTGCTGTATATACTCTTATAATCCGGACTGGTAATAAGCTCCTTGGGTGAATTAATAAGAAGTGATGCAGCCGGTCCTGCATTCAACCTGATGGGTCCTAGTTTCAGGCCAAGCATTACAGGAATATCAAGTTTATTAAAATTCTGTTGTACAATTGTTTTTACCGGAGAAGCCTGGTTGGTTACATTTGTTACAGTGTATTCATTTGTTCTGGTTGTAAACAACAATTCCGGCTGCAGATAAATACCCAGAATTGTAAGTCGAACAAATGCACCTCCATGAAAACCATACTTCGCATTTTCAAGGGCTTCAACTGTGTATGAAGTATTCCCTGAAGTAAGGGTCTTAACCTGGGCCATCGAGAGATTGGTTGTACTAACACCAGCTTTCAAGCCAAACTTTAACTGAGAAATAGCCGGAAGAGATATAAGTACGACTAAAAGGACTGCAAATAGTTTTTTCATCATTTTCATTTTTAAGTTTATTGTATCAGTAAATGAGCACTGATTAATAAATCAGTAATCTCCTATATAACGTTGATCTTTATGAAAAGGTTGCTTAAATTCAACTCTTTTTGACAGATGAAGCTTAAACAATGCATAAAGAGAGTGATTATTTTGAAGCCAGTGCAGTGAAAATCACTGTCTTCATAAGTTCAAATTCCTCTTTTTCAAAAAGCCTTGTAAGGAATATTATTTTACCAGTCCTGTCTATAATCACATTCCTTGTTACACCGGCTTCTTTCTCGGCAAAGAGTCCGAAAATATTTGCTCCCGGATCAAGAACCAGTGGATAACTAACAGATATATCCTTTTTAAATTTAAGAACTTTTTCCAGTGGTTCGTCGCGATCGATACCAAGAACAACCAATCCTTCGGCCTTTTTTGCAAGCCAGATTTCCTTTTCAATAAATGGCATTTCAGTTCTGCAAACACTGCACCAGCTTGCAGTAAACTGCAACATAACAATTTTGCCTTTCAGGTCCGAAAGTTTATAAGTCTTCCCTCCTGCTTCACTGACTGTAAAATCAGGTGCCATATCGCCAACCTTAACAAGATACCCATTCGCGTAAACTTTCTTTTCCTGACAAGATGAAAACGCACTGATCAATAAAATAAATAATATAAACAGGCCACTTTTCTTCATAGCAAATACAATTATTGATTTTTTTCAAAGATATAACAGTTAAACAATCTGCAATTAATAATTACCTTAGTAAAATCAACACTTTACCCATTAAACTGTAACTCAATTTAAATGAAAAAATACTATTTATCTGTTATTGTCCTGATTATTTTCATAATATCGCCTGTACACAGCCAGTTTACCGCTGTCGAAAAAGGGCTGGAGGCAATAACCACCGATGCCATAAAAGCTCAGCTTGGATTCTTGTCTTCTGAATGGATGGAAGGCAGGATGGCCGGGGAAAAAGGTGAATTCATGTCAGCCGATTACATAGCGAGTTTACTGCAGATCTACGGAGTAAAACCCGGAGGAGACCTGTATCAAATGGCAAATTCAGCAAATAGTTTTAAGACAGCTGACAGAACATATTTTCAGAATTTTCTGCTTTTAAGGAGAACTCCCGGCGATGAACAGATATTGAAAATTAAAACGACAGAGGGCCAGTCCACCGAGACCACCAACTTCACTTTTAATGTCGACTTTACATTCAGACAGGCATTGCCTTCTGTTGAAACTGAAGCACCGGTTGTATTTGTGGGATATGGATTTAAGAGCGAAAGGCTCAAATACAATGATCTAAACAAATTGGATCTGAAGGGAAAATACATTCTTAAAATATCAGGAGTACCCGAATTTGCCAGAACGCAATTATCAATGATGGAAGTTGCTGAAGCAGAAAGAGGGCTGGAGACACTTGCACGATCAGTCGAATCAGCCGGAATAATTGAGATCTACCCTAATGCTCTTGTTGTTGGTCCGCAAGCGAGGAAAGAATTCAATAATATGTCGCCGGCAGAGAATAATCCCCGGTCTTCACAATCAAACATATCATACTCAATCCCGGGGAAAATCAATCCTGATAATATTCCCAGGATTTATGTTTCGGTTAAAACCGCCAATGAGATTCTTAAGGGTACAGGAATTAATCTTGAGGATTATATAAAAAAAGCTGATGCAAACTCACCTTATAACTTATTGCCTGTAACAGGTAAAATGCTCTATCTTAAAACGACATCTTCGTCATCCACTGTTGCGGTAAGGAATGTATTAGGAATCATTGAAGGAAATAGTCCTGATCAGATAATGGTGCTTGGTGCACATTACGATCATATGGGCATGAGTAACGGTTTTATCTGGAATGGTGCTGACGACAATGCCTCGGGTGTAGTTGGTGTACTGAGCCTCGCTAAAGCTATAATGGCGACAGGCAAAAAGCCCGATAAAACAATAATTTTTGCATTCTGGACTGCTGAAGAAGAAGGGCTTCTGGGATCGAGATATTATGTTCAGAACCTTACGTATCCTCTTAAAAACCTGAAAATGAATCTTAATTTTGATATGATCTCAAGGTATACAAATGATAATGATCCAAAGAAAGTTACCATGACTTATACGAGTTCAAATACCGGATTCAAAGATATAACAGTCGCTAATCAGGCTAAATATGGAATTGACCTTGTTATTGACTATCAGCCATCTGCCGACCCTCCCGGGGGGTCAGACCACAGGTCGTTTGTAGCAGCCGGGATACCAATAATGAGGTTCAAGCCCGGTCACAGAGAGGAATACCATACCCCTGATGATGAATTCAATACAGTAGACTGGGATATTATGGAAAAGATTATAAAGATCAGTTTTACAAATGTCTGGGAACTGGCTAACACCGAATGGTAGAGTGAGTTCCCAGCTGGATTGATTTCAGCCGCATAGCGGCGACATATTGGTAGAATTATTTTAGCATATGTAGTATTGCGCCGGAGCTGATTTCGGAGAAGTTTTGAAAAGTCACAACCGGCGCCCAAAAAGATAGAACAATGAATAAATTAAAAATAAATATGATAAATATGAAAACAATTGTATCTGCATCCTTTTTGGTTCTTTTGTTGGTATGCTCTCCAATTCTCAGATGTCAGGAGAGTAATCAGAAACTTCATATTATAATAATCGGGGCCCATCCTGATGATCCGGACAAGATAGGAGGATCAGCATATAAATGGGCGAAGATGGGTCACGATGTGCTTATGGTCTCACTTACCAACGGTGATGCTGGTCATCAGTCAATCATGCCTGAAGAGCTTGCGAAAATCAGGCGGCAGGAAGCAAAAAAGGCCGGTGAGGTTATCGGAGTAAGATATATTACTCTTGACAATCACGACGGGCAACTTATGCCGACATATGAAAACAGGCTTCAGGTAATAAAGCTCATACGGGAGCAAAAAGCGGATGTTGTAATTTTCCCGCGCCCTTACGATTATCATCCCGATCACCGGTATACCGGTGTTCTGGTTCTCGATGCGGCCTATATGGTTACTGTGCCGAGAATCCTTCCGGAAGTGAGGCATCTTGATAAGAATCCGGTATTCCTCTTTATGAGTGACGGATTTATTCACCCTGAAGCATTTAAAGCAGATATCTGTGTTGCCATTGATGATGTAATTGAAAAGAAAATAGATATGTATCATCAGCATAAATCGCAGATGTATGAATGGCTCCCATTTAACCGTGGTGCTCTAAGTGAAGTGCCCGCATCAGATGCAGACAGAAGGGCATGGCTTGGCAAAACATGGGAAGGAAGATCTTCGGCGAATCCATTCCGGGAAAAACTGATTGAATTATACGGAACCGAAAAGGGAAACAAGGTTAAATACTGTGAAGCATTTCAGGATTCCGGATACGGTACACGGATTACAAAAGAGAATTTGTATATCTACTTTCCCTTCCTGAAAGATAAATAGATTGATACAGACAATCCAATGGCATGATATTTGATTCCGGTATATTAAAAATATACTGCCATGAAGAAATATATTTTCTTTCTCACAATACTTCCATTACTGGCATCATGTTCAACGTCTAAGGAAGTTCAATCATCAAATGCTGAAACACGCAAGGAAAGGAAGATCACCGAACAGGCTATTGTTAAAAAGGCGGTCGAATCAAAGAGATACATTATTAAACTCGACAGGATGTATTTCAGACATGGAGGATCTGCATATCTCTATCCAAGAGCCAATTACATAATTATTGATGGAAATAAAGCAGTTATAAGCACAGCATATATCGGCCGTCAATTTGATATTAAACCAATTGCCGGAATAAATACTATCGGAAGGTCAACAAGTTACGAGCTTACAAGTAATCCTGAGAAGGGGATCTATAAGGTAACCACTGAAGTCTCAAACGGGAGCAATACATTTGATCTCTACCTCACAATTGGGAAAAACGGTTATTGCTATGTTTCACTCAATAACGGGAGACTCGATTTTGTTTCTTATAAAGGATACCTGGTACCAATAAAGAGTAAAGTAAAGATGCCTCTTCAGAACACAGAGGCTATCTGATCCCAGTTCCCGGATACCGATAACTCATTACTGATTACTGATTACTGATTACTGATTACTGGTACTCAATATACTGGCTGTTTTCCTTTAATTCCAGAAAATCATCTCCGGCTTCCCTGTAACCATATTCAAAGCAATAATGGAACTTATTGCCCTTGGAAGTTTCTATAATATGTGTAAAAAAACTGAAATTATATCCAAGCGCAAACAGGGCATCTTTATGGATCCTGACTTTCCCCTCAGAATAGAGGTCAGCAAGAATTCTCCTGTTCTTGCGCAACAATCCATGTACATTCCTTACGAAATTATTTGAATCGCGGTTCTGCCTGTTATTATAATTATTCCGGCACTGGTCAGAACAGAATTTTTTGTCGGTACGTCCACGTAATGTGTCGCCGCAATCGAGACATTTCTTTTCCACAGCACTATTGTTTTCATAAAGATATGAAAAATTCAAATGCTGTATATATCTGATATAGAAATAAAAAAACAATTTCAAACGGATACAAACGACTATAAATGATTTCAAAACGAGTATAAGTGATTATAAACCGGAACACTTTTAGCTATGGGTGTAAGTTTGCTAAGAAATTATTTTTATGTCAAATTAAACCTTAAAATTATGAACGCACTAAGAAACAGAGTAGCACTCATCGGAAATCTTGGAATGGATCCTGAAGTCAAAACTACCGAAACCGGTAAAAAAGTAGCGAAGTTCTCACTGGCTACTATGGAAAGCTTTAAAAATGCTGATGGTCAAAAAGTTAATGAAACAACCTGGCACAACATTATTGCCTGGAACGGTCTGGCAGAAACAGCTGAAAAGTATCTGAAGAAAGGGAAAGAAGTGGCCCTGGAAGGAAGGATTGTCTACCGTACCTACGAGGACAAGAAAGGTGTTTCAAAACACATAACAGAAATAGTTCTTACTGAACTGCTTCTTCTCAGAAACGGGGAGAAAGCAGCTAAGGATGAATAAAATCTGTGGAGAATTTCATCGCTGCAATTTCCTGGTTGTAGAGACATGCCATCGCATGTCTCTACTTTTTTATTCTCCGTTTTTCAACATCAGCTAATGCTACCAGAACAACTGACATGTCAACAGGGGTTATTTCGGGCATTTCAAAGATTATCTGACAAAATTTTCAGAGTATTCACATCCAACTCCGTTATTATTCAAAATCAAGTAAATCTACATTGTTCCTGTAATCATCGAGAAGATGCTCGGCAAAATAATACCACATCATCCTGTCGAAGTATGCTGTTGCAGTGCCAAAAGGGTGTCGCTGACCGGGAAGCATCATAAAATCAAAACGTTTATCAGCTTTGATCAACTGGTCAACAACACGCAGTGTGTTTCCCGGATGAACATTATTGTCGATATCCCCATGAACAAGAAGCAGATGGCCTTTAAGGTTTTTCGCCAGATCCTGATTCTTTTCAACTGATCCCTTAAATGAGATCTGTACCTCCTCCTTCTTGGTACTATCCTTCACAGTCCCTTTGACTTTGACAGTCTTTTCTACCTCTGTTACACCATTATGAGTCTCTCCCCACCACTGGTTGTAAATATTGTTATCATGATTCCCGGCTGACGAAACAGCAACGTCGTAAAAATCGGGATAGGAAAGGATCGCAGCTGTTGACATAAAACCACCACCTGAGTGACCATATATTCCAACCCGATTGATATCTATGAAGCTATACATATCCGCAAGCTGTTCAATTCCATATTTATCATCAGCCAGTGCATAGTCTCTCAGATCAGTATAACCAAAAGTGTGATAGTAATTACTCCTCATAGGACTCCCGCCCCTGTGACCAAAATTGACGACTATAAATCCTACCTGTGCAAGTGAAATATTCTTACCTCCCGACACGGTAAAGGAATATGGAACAGATTCAGTTTGAGGACCCGGATATACATACGAAATAACCGGGTACTTCTTTGTAGAATCAAAGTTAAATGGCTTATACATAACACCATACAAATCCGTAACGCCATCTTTTGCTTTAACTTTTATAGTTTCGGGCATCCTCCATCCCGTTTTAACAAGTTGTGACAGATCGGCTTTTTCGAGACTAAGGAGAATGTTCCCGTTATTGTCGCGAAGCACTGACCGGGGGATCATATCAACTGTTGAGTAAGTATCAACAAAGTATTTATTTGATTTTGACATTGAAAAGGAATGGTTCGCTCCTTCTTTTGTGATAAGAGTCATACCTCCCTTATCGAGCGACGCTTTGTACTTCATGCTGTAGTATGGATGAACTTCATTCTCCACGCCAAAAGCTTCAAAATAGATCATTCTCCCAAGGGTATCTAATCTTTCTACCTTTCCGGTGACAAAATATCCATTAGTAATCTGGTTTTTCAAATTTCCTTTTCCATCATAAAGATAAAGCTGGCCCCAGCCTGTTTTCTCAGACCACCATATAATATCATTACCTTCATTCAGCACAGAAAGGCGTGAATATTCATTATTAAAATAAGGCCATGTTTTCTCACTGAAGAGAACCGACAATGTTCCTGTCTCTGCATTTACAAGGCAAATGTCGAGGTTTTTCAATGGCCTGTCTTTCCGGATTAAAATAAGTTTATCGGCCTCTTTCTGAGATGACCAGGCGACACTTACAGTCTGATCTTTCCATTTTTTAAGGTCAACATCAACACGTTTTTTTGTGGCTACATCAAATATGGCAAGCTCCGATTGTGGTACAAACTGGTCGCCAGGCATTGAATACCTGTATGTTTCGAGCTTAGGCCGGGGCTGTGCAAGAACATCAATAACAAAAAGATCCTTTACTTTTCTTTCATCATCCCGCTGAACAATAATTTTCTTCGAATTCTTAAACCAGTCAACATTGGCTCTTACCTTTTTTGTTTTGGTTGTATCTTCTGAATTTCCAGACCCGGCGTAGCTGTAATATCTCTCACCATCAGTAGTGTACTGATATTCAACACTATCCTTATCTTTTGCTTTCATAAGGAACAGATTGTGATTTTTTGCATAAGCAATCCAGATGCTATCGGGCGAGTATGAAGCCCAGTTTGGTTTCTTCTTTTCCTTGCCTATTGTGTCCTTTATTGTCAGTTTCTGTGTTGAAAAGTCGAAAAAGAACCTGATGGAATCTACCATGAAGGTAAATTTAGTGGTACTCTTTTTTTCAAATTTTATGTCTTTCAAAGGAAGATCCAGGTCGTTGTAGGGATGATTTGTGAGCTTACGCAATTCAGCCGCCATGTATTTACTATCGAACAGAAGCTGTTTTGATTTTGTTGAGGCATTTACGTAATAATAGTTTTTACCTGATGATGTTTTGAATGAATACCAGAAAATATCTGATTCCTCAATCCAGTTTGAAGTTACAGCCAGATCGCCGTATTTGGGGGTCAGGTTGTCTCCCCTGAATTTTTCAGCTGCCTTAAAGTCAGCTTTTTGCCCGCTAAGAAGGAAAGTAAAATTTAGTGCAGCAAGTAAAAACAGAAAATGCTTCATATTTTATTTTTAAGATTATAACTACATCAAATTAAACAAAAAATCCTTTTATTTAAGCAGTATTACGACATGGATTTGTCAAAAAATAAAAAAAACAGTGATTCATATCTGAATATTTATATAAATTCTACATTTGCATTTCATTCCAGATGCCTTATTCTATTTAGCATATAATGAAAAAAACCATATTGGTTCTGCTCCTCCTCCTGCTATTACATTATAGTTCCTATGGTCAGAATCTGACATTCACCGGAAAACCAATCTCAGAGATTTTTACTGATTTCCATTACATTATAAAGGATACTGCGAAAACAACCGGCTTTGGAATCACCAGGGCTTTCCTTGGATATAATTACCAGCCTGGGGAAAAGTTTTCCTCAACGGTTATTGTAAACGTGGGCACACCTGAAGATCTGGCAATAGGATCCGTTTCAAAACGCTATGCATATTTAAGAGAAGCATCAATTGCCTATACTGAAGAAAAATTAACAATCACAGGTGGTATTGCAAGCACAAGAATATTTGATTTTCAACAAAAATTCTGGGGCAAACGCTATATAGGATCTGAATATCAGGCACTTTATGGCTATGGGTATGTAGCAGACCTGGGCTTAGTAATAGATTACAAAATAAATGAATTACTAAAAGTTGACATTTCTCTGATGAACGGTAAAGGGTACAGTAATATACAGTATGACAACAGCCTGAAAACATCATTCGGACTTTCAGTAACAACACCCGGCAGACTGGCGATCAGAATTTATGGAGACATGATGAAGCCAAACGGTATTTTACAAACCACTTTTATAGGTTTCGCCGGAATAAAAACCGATTATCTGAGTTTTGGTGCTGAAGCCAGTTTTAAATCAAATCTTGACCTGATAAATGGACATGATGCGTGGGGTCTTTCAGCAACCGGTGCTGTAAATCTGACTGAAAAATCAGAATTATTTACCAGGTTTGATTATGCAACTTCCGTTTTAATCAAAGGTAATCTTGTAAAGTGGAATTATAACCTTGACGGAACATTCGTGATATATGGACTTCAGCATACCTTTAGTAATAATTTCAGATTCGCATTAAATTATAAGGGCAGCTACCCTTACAACATCTTAAGACAAGCAACAGATGCGATCTATTTAAATGCGCATTTTAAGTTCTGAAGAAAAGTGGTTTTTCTTAAAACCAATTATCGCTTCACCGAAAAGTCCCTGCCTGCATTGAGAGCCTTCACATTTGCTTCAACAACCTCATCTCCTTTTCGTCCGAAAAATTTTCTGACCGCATTTTCCAGTTTTTCAAATGACATATCTATAAACGGGGAAGCAGCGCCAAGCATAACAATATTCCCTGACCGTACTGATCCCGACTCTCTGGCTATGGCATCTGCATCAACAATTACATGATGCCTTACCATTTTTATCTCACTGAGAATATCATTGATATCAGGGTAATCCGGAATATTTATGTATGGATTGGAACTTGTAACAAGCCATCCTGATTCGGAGAGCCATGGCAGGTAACGCAGTGATTCCATTGGCTCAACGGAGAGAATAAGATCTGCAGTTCCATAAGGAATAAGGTCAGATGCGACAGGTCTGTCTGATAATCGTAAATGAGACTGTACATCACCTCCCCGCTGGCTCATTCCATGTACTTCAGCCTGCTTCAGATAAAGATTATCTGCCAGTGCTGCAAGACCAATTGTAGCGGCTATAGATAATATGCCCTGTCCGCCTACTCCTGATAAAATAATATCGTTTTTCATATTTTGTAATTATGCTTCCGATTTTTTTCGTTTTGATGCAGTCTGAATACATTCACGCATGGCAATAATCACGGAAACGCCATTGAATGCAAATTCTTCCCTTATAACATTTACCATTTCAATGTGATTTTTATGCAGGGGGATAACTGTTCTTATGTGCGCCTGACCGACACCTATTCCACTACAAATCTGTGCAATGCGTCCGGTTGCCTGGGATTTTTGTCCCCCGGTCATTCCGGTAGTTGAGTTATCAGATATAATAATCGTAACAGGGGAATTTTTCACAACTGCGTCGAGGAGTCCCGTCATGCCGGAATGGGTAAAGGTTGAATCCCCGATAACCGCAACAGAGGGTTGTAATCCTGCATCAGCTGCCCCGATAGCCATAGTTATTGAGGCACCCATATCCACACATGAATTAATTGCAGTATACGGCGGAAGCGCGGCCAGGGTATAACAGCCAATGTCTGAAAACACATGGCCGGTACCATATGGTTTAACAGCCTCAATAAGTGAGTTGAATATATCTGCATGACCACATCCTTTACAGAACGAGGGTGGCCGCATTTTTACAAGGTCAGGAACTTTTTTACCTGACTTAACCGGCATTCCCAGTGCCCGTGCCACAATTGAAGGATTAAGTTCTCCATCGCGGGGAACGGTTCCGTCAAGCCTGCCTAAAATACGGATCCCATCATCAAGTATTCCACGTAACGACTCTTCAACCAATGGAGCTCCCTCCTCCAGAACGAGAACCTCCTTACATCTTGATGTAAGATCCTTTATAAGATCTTTGGGAAACGGGTAGGTGGCAATTTTAAGTACCGGGATGTCATAACCAGATTCACCCAGATTCTCAGCAAGATAATTATATGCAATACCACATACGATTATGCCAAGCTCCCTTCTGTTGCCATCTTTAAATGTGTTGTATTTTGATAATCTTATATCGTATCTGAGTAACTCATATGCAGAAAGAAGGTTTTTATATTTCTTTCTCGCAATTGAAGGCAATAGTACAAATTGCAGCGGATCGACAGGCAAAGCAAGTTTTTTTTCAACTAGAGCATCCTTCAGAGTAATGCTTGCCCTTGAATGTGCCAGTCTGGTTGTTATCCTGAAAAGAACCGGGATTTTGTACTTCTCGGATATTTCGAATGCATCGAATATCATGTCATAAGCCTCCTGCTGGTTTGATGGTTCAAAACATGGTACAGAAGCAAATTTTCCATAAAACCGTGAATCCTGTTCATTCTGAGATGAATGCATGGAGGGATCATCGGCTGAAACGACAACCAGACCGCCATTTACCCCTGTCATAGCTGCGTTAATAAAACCATCTGCAGCAACATTCAGCCCAACATGCTTCATTGCCACCATAGCCCTTTTCCCTGCATATGACATCCCGAGTGCTGCCTCCATCGCTGTCTTTTCATTCGCTGACCAGCTTCGGTGCACATTCCGGCCTATGGCATCCGATGATGACTGGATATATTCCATAATCTCTGTCGACGGGGTCCCAGGGTATGCATACATACCAGTTAACCCTGCATCAAGAGCAGCCTGTGCAATTGCTTCATCACCCAGCAATAGTAGTTTTTTCATGGTCAAAATAATTATAGTAAGAAGTCAAAACGCCTGAAAATCAAAACAGACTGAATTTCAATCGACAAATATTGGAATATTTTACAAATATAAGTATGACTAATGATTGGATTCTAAAATGCACTTTAGCTGCATTAATAATTGAATGTGAGATACACAGCAGTTAAAATATAGTTAAATGTTTTACCGTTACATTCAATATTACTTAATTTGCATGCGCAGATAGTTTTTAGTTATTATACCTTTCCTATTGAGTAAATACATTTATATAAGCCTGCTCCTCGCACTTAGCTCCGGCAATATTTTTTGTCAGATCACTGATGCAGAAAGATATATTCAGGTAAGCGGTTTAATTTTTGATGAAGAACACATGCCGGTACCGGGCGTATCGATTATTTCCAAAAAGCTGCGGAGAGGTTCAATTAGTGAACGAACAGGAATCTACTCGATCACTAGCATCCCGGGAGATACAATCTTCTTCAGAACTCTGGGATTTAAGAGATACCATACAATTATTCCGGAGTCGTATGAAGCAAGGCAATGCAATGTTGACATCATGCTCGAAATAGATACTATACAGATTGAGGAAGTCACAATTCTCCCATGGAAAACCTATAGTGAATTTCTGAAAGATATTACAAAGGAACGACCTGTAGATCCGATAATTGAGAATATGAATGATAATATAGCATCAATTTATGTGGCAATTGCCAATCAGTCAAGTATCAGGGTCTCTCCCGAAGCCGGGTATAAGTATGCCATGGAACAGAATTTCAATGCAATGGCAACCCGAAATCAGTATCCTGTTAACAATCTTCTGAATCCGTTTGCCTGGGCGAAGTTTATAAACGGTGTAAAACATGGAATGTTTAAAAATCAGAAGTTTGTTAAACCAGTGAAAGCCAAGGTGCTGAAGAAAAAGACAAAAAAGTAAATAGTAACTGGACCTTATTACTACCCGAAAGCCGGTTTTGACAGATCCTTCCTGAAAGCAAATTCGTTTATTGATTTTCTTGGTCGTCTCTTCTCATCACGTTTCAAGAGCTCAGGTGAAAGGTTTGAGCCATCGCCAAGATACCCCACGGCCATTACGGCAACAGGTTCCATCTCGCCATGAAGATTAAAGTATTCTCTGACCTTATCAACAGAATAACCAGCCATCTGGTGAACATAGATATCCATTGTAAGTGCCTGCAGAAGGAGGTTTGAAACTGCCATACCCGTATCGTGAAATGCATGACGGTTAGGTTTGCCACTTACTGAAAAATTGGATCTCGCAAAACTTATTATAATGGCATAGGCATTTTTAGCCCATACTTTGTTGCCATCAACAAGAAAACCAATAAAGTTGTCGAAAATTTCGCCATCGTTTCTGGTTGCATATACAAATGTCCATGGTTGTTCGTTGTTACATGAAGGGGCGCATGCTGCGGCTTCAAACATCGCCTTAATTTTAAAATCTTCAACAGGGGCCGGTGAAAAAGCGTATGGGCTCCACCTCTCCTGAATTATCTCTAGAATCAGTTCTTTTCTCATTTTAATAAATATGAAAGAAATTCTAATACAAAAGTAATAATTTATAATTTCGCACTGTATGAAAAAAAATGAAGGTCGACTGGTTGGGATTATTGGAACTGTAATACTACATCTTATTGCCGGCGTAATTTTCATGTCATTCCAGATCAGATCTTTACACTTCGATGATTCAGATTTATTTCTGGTTGAATTAATTTCCGCAGAAGAGTCTGACAAACAGGAGAACCTGATTGAACTTCCTGCATCCTCAATTGAAAGGATCTTTCAGGGGGATCAGGAGATGCTCAATATTGCAAGAAACCTGTCGAATCAAAGCGATAATAAGATCAATGCAGCTGACTATATCGATAAGGTTAAGGAAGAATTGATAAAAAGCGGTAAGCTGGGTGCCGATAATTATATTGATGAACAAAAAAAGTTAAAGGCGAGGGGCGATGAGAAACTTGCCATGCAGAGCGATACCAGCGGAGCAACAAAAAAGGAGTTTTCTGAAGAATCGCAGAAAATGGCTTCAAATTATAAAGGCCCGACAAGAATATATTATGACCTGAAGGGCAGGACTCACTCATATCTTCCAATACCGATCTACCTCTGTCAGGGCTCAGGCAAAGTCACTTTAACAATTGAAGTTAATCAGCAAGGGGTTGTTGAAAAAACTCAGGTCATTATAAGTCAGAGCACTACATCTGATCCTTGTCTTATTGAGACAGCCTTAAAAACAGC
>JANNKF010000007.1:0-4511 GCA_031396165.1 Bacteroidales bacterium
GAAAAAGAGGCAGTAATTACTATACTCGACATTCTGAAACCTGAGAGTTTTTATCGCGAAGCACATCAGAAAATTTTCAAAGCAATATCTGATTTATCAGCCAAAG
This sequence comes from Bacteroidales bacterium, assembly GCA_031396165.1. GTDB lineage: Bacteria > Bacteroidota > Bacteroidia > Bacteroidales > VadinHA17 > LD21. Next base: position 107 of record JANNKF010000007.1, read on the forward strand.
AATTTCCCGTTGATCTCTACACCGTAACCGAGGAATTAAGGATTCATAATGAACTCGATAGTGTCGGTGGACCGGTTTACCTGACACAGCTTACGGCAAAAGTCGTTTCAGCTGCCAATGTCGACTATCATGCCAGGATTGTTGCCCAGAAATATATCCAACGTGAATTGATAAGGGTTTCCACAGAAATACAGACACGTTCATTTGATGATTCCTATGATGTCACCGAACTTCTGGACTATTCGGAGAATGCACTTTTTCAGATAGCAGAAGGAAACATAAAGAGGGAAGTTTCACCGATAAATGTTGTGATAAAAGAAGCAATAAGGGAAATTGAAGAGGCAGGCAAGAGAGAGGATGCCCTGGTAGGGACACCTTCGGGGTTCACGAAACTCGACCGCCTCACCTCGGGCTGGCAGAAGTCGGAACTTGTTATTATTGCTGCCCGCCCATCGATGGGAAAGACAGCTTTTGCGCTTTCAATGGCCAGGAATATGGCAGTTGACCATGGAAAAAGTGTAGCAATTTTTTCCTGCGAGATGTCATCAATCCAACTGGTAAACAGGCTGATTGTTGCCGAAACGGATATTCCGGGCGACAAAATTAAAAATGGTCGTCTGAACGAGGAGGAATGGAAGCAGCTTGATTCGAGAATCAAAAAACTTGTAACTGCCCCTATTTTCATAGATGACACTCCTGCTATCTCAATTTTTGAACTGAGAGCGAAATGCAGACGACTTATGGCTCAGCATAAACTTGATATTGTTATAGTTGACTACCTTCAGCTTATGACGGGTCCTGAGAACGCCGGAAGCCGCGAACAGGAGGTAAGCAATATTTCGCGCTCATTAAAGAGCATTGCAAAAGAACTTAATATTCCTATTCTTGCACTTTCGCAGTTAAACAGGTCGGTGGAGATGCGTGGCGGTACGAAAAGACCACTTCTTTCTGACCTGCGTGAATCAGGAGCCATTGAACAGGATGCCGATATGGTGGTCTTTATTCATCGTCAGGATAAGTTCGGAATACCAACCTTCGAAGATGGATCTTCCACCAAGGGTATAGCCGAGATCATCCTTGCAAAAAACCGTAACGGTCCTGTCGATGATGTGAAGCTCCGGTTCCGTGAGGAGAAAGCACAGTTTGTGGATATCGACGATTTTGATCTCGATAGTAACCCTGAAGGTGGTAATGCCTCACAGAGTATAACTCTGGGATCAAAAATGAACCACGATAACCTCAGAAAGCTTGGTGGCGGATTTGAGAATGAGTCTGATATCCACGAGGAACCGCCGTTCGCATAAAATGCCCCCCAACCCCCCTGAAGGGGGGCTAAGGTCCACTCATGTCTCTGAATTACATTATATTACGAGATTAGTCCCCCTTTAGGGGGATGTCCCGCTTCGGCGGGACAGGGGGCATTTGCCTAGTTGAATTTAAATACCAGTTTAGCTCCAACGCTCCTGTATTTAAGATCCTCAAAACCAACATATACACCGACTTCACCCAGGAAAAGTACTTCACTGATGCTATAGCCGAGCTCTGTATAGTTTTTGTGGTATCTGGAACCCAGATATGAGAGGCTGAGATTTTCCCTCATAAGAGTATTGCTTATCCCCGGAAGTAGTTTAAGAAGCAGATACGGTGTTGTATATTTAACGTGAACTTCACCGTAAAATTCGGGTGTACTCATAGAATAATACGAGGGGAGTTTAAATGCATCCTCATAATTATTTATCAGCACCGGGATCGGCTGGGAGTTAATGTGAAAGAAATCATAGAAAGTCAGATCCCTGTTATCAAAATAACCACCGGTTCTTAATCTCCACCTGAATTCACTGAAAGGGCCAATCTCATGACGCTTGCCAGTTTCAAATCTGAGCATATCGAAATGTTTTATTTTGTCGGTCAGTTCGCTGAACTCATCTACTCCGTGCTGATAAGTCATGCTAATGGTAGGCCAGTCTGAACCGGCCGGGATTTTATTCCCATTACGCATCCTGTATTTCTGGAAAGGTGTATATGATACTTTTGTTACAAAGTCAAGATGCCTCATATTACGAAGAGCATTCAGCGGATTTGAACCAGGGGCGAGGTAACTGTTAAAGGGAACATTTTCAGAATAAGGTGTCGTCTTTTTCAAAAAAGAGAAATTGGTCGAATTATCCAGTACCCTTCGGTCCTCAAAGTTTGCACTGACTTCAAGACGAAGACCGTTGGAGATCTCATTCATGTAACCTGCTGTCAGATATCGTGATTCATAGAGTTTCAGGTAATTCTTTTTGATTAGAAGTGAAGTAATACTGTTGATGAATGGATTGATTCCGGAAACATTATTTATATCGAGGCTTGTTACTCCCGCCCTAAGGACTATCTGGTTCAGTTTCTGAGTGTTAAGTCGAAATATGGTATTAACCCTCCAGATAAGTTCCTCCCGGTTGAAAGCCCAGAGAACCTCGGGAGCGATATAGATCTGTTTTCTGTTTTTAAAGGATTTTTGAATGCTGAAATCCAAACCATACACGAAACCGTCAACTGAATTAAACCTGAGGTTTTCCAGGTCAAATAATCCGCCATAAGTAAAACGGAATCCAACTGTATCAGCCCATGTATGTCCCATAAAAATATCACGGGTGGTTGAAATGAATTTGTTTTTTTTCTTTGCAGTTGCAGTTCCAGTCGAATCAATTTTCATCTGTTTAAGTGCCGATCCTGCTTTAATACTGTCGCTGACCTTCAGACTTTTTAATTCAACCTCGGAAAGTGGAATGGGGCGTATCCGGGCCCAGTATAAACTATCCTTCTTATTTGCGTCCTTCTCGATAATATGCGTTGTATTGTCTTTTATCTCAAGACTCTTTTTAATGCTGTCGGGCAGACTGTTTTTAGATTCCTTATCCATCAGTTTCGACAATTTAACCATATCCCTATTGGATAGCTGGTCTTTTTCAAGGATCTTTTCAATCTGCTGTTTGGTTTTTGTGACAGGCAGAGTGTCAGCTGAAGCCACGATCCCCGGTTTTCCTGTGAAATCAGTAGAAATGGTTTTTGGTTTCCGGAGTGCCAGGTTTGGCTTAACACTCAGGTATTTAACTGAACTTCCATAACCTGCATCTGCCTTAAATCCGACGATTCCGATATTGATATCAAACTTATGACTGACGGGCAGCCATATATCATCCTGCACAGGTATATATAGCTGTTGGATCTTTACTTTTCCAACAAGGTTCTCATTTGTCAGTTCAACGCTATGAAGGCACCAGAGATCTTCTATAATATAGATGGTGCCTTCAAATAACTGCTGGCTTTTTCTTTTAGGGTCAACCAGAATTTTATTTATAGTGTAATTGCCCTGAAGAGATGCACCCAGATATTTATAATTGTAATGCGAAAAAGCAGCAGGGGAGAGCGGAGATATAGCAATGTCGGCAATTGTAGGCTGATAAAAGCTTGCCTCGATAAAATCCATTGGCGATATTTCATTTCCCTGTTCCGGGAAGGTGCTGTTGTAGGAGATAACTTTCTGTACATACTTATCAGGAGCAGTAAACTCCATTTCATTAAACGATTCCATCAGGTAAGAGTCGCCTTCTTTTATCATCGATTCTGCAGGTTGTTCCTTTCCGCCAACGGATACTCTTGCCTGGTTCTTCCTGGCTTCCATTTTTATAGTTCTCTGCAGAATTTTCGGAATCCTGTTTATTACAAGATTTCCCTTTAGGTAAACTTCTGCTTTATAGTAACTTACATTACTCAGATAGTAAGGGGCCATCCCTATCACCTTACGCATAATAATATATGCAGGATCCTCGCCTGAAGCACTTATTCTGACTTCAGGAATCTGATAATACTGTACAGGAAGAGTTACATTTTTAATTATAGTCTGATCAGTAATAGTTATGTCGGCAAATATTGGTTCAAAACCGAGACTCTGGTAAGTGACCAGGTATTTTCCCGCCGCCAGACGAAGCTCATAATCACCTTTTGTATTTGCTGTGGTGCCAAGCCGGAGTTGCTGGATATACACAGTTGCATACTGAATAGGTTCGCCATTCTGATTTGTGATTTTGCCCTTAAGTATCTGTGAATGTCCAACCTGTAAAAATGATGCAAGGATGAAAAATATCCAGGTAATTTGTTTAACCATTGATCAATGTTTTGTGTAAAACGAAAAATAGGGATAAAAAGTTACTTTTTACCTGCAACAATTATCACAATTTCGCCCTTTGGAGGTTTATTTGTATAATACTCTGAAAGATAAGAGAGAGTACCTCTGATATTTTCCTCAAACAGTTTACTTAATTCCCGGGAAACTGATGCCTCTCTGGCTGGCCCGAAATGTTGTGCGAGTTCAGCGAGTGTTTTAACCAGACGGTATGGTGATTCATAAAAGATCATGGTCCTT
>JANNKF010000098.1:0-18911 GCA_031396165.1 Bacteroidales bacterium
GTCATCGGGATGCACTGCATCGAGAAAAGCCTCATAAGTAGCGTCAAATTCTCCAGGTGTTAACCCGAAAATACGGTAGACCTCATCTGACCATGTTAGAGTATTGGATCTGAGATCGAGTTCCCAGCTACCAAGGTGAGCAATTTCCTGTGATCTTTCGAGATGTGCTTTACTTTCTGCCAGCGTTTTTTTTACCTTTTCGCTTTCGGTAATAGCACGGGCGAGTTTAATATTGGTATAACTAAGCTGAGAGAGAGAATTGGAAAGTAAAACAAAAAAAACTTTAGCGCTCTCAAGGTCTTCCTTTTTAAGAAGAGGAACTTTTTCCAGAGCCTTAAAATATTCTTTCTGATCAAAATGATATTTTAATGCCTGGGCCTTAAAATATTCATAGTCGATTGTTTCATTTTCAAAAAAGAATTGCCCGATAAATAGATTGCCCATATGTTTATCACCGATCATTATCGGTGTAGCCATATCCCACATTCCATTCTTGCATTTGTAAAGGATGAATTCTTTCCTTGGAATTCCTGCGGTAAGCTGCAGATCGCTCTCGACACAATTTCGGCAAGTATCCGGGTTTATCCTGTGATATCCCGTACAAATTTCCTGCCACCCGACACCTACCAGTACTGTTCCGTCAAGATCAATTATTGCCATAGGGATATTGGAGAACCTGAAGAAATTATCCATCATAGATTGAATTTCTTCCACATTGATAATCTCTGAAAGTTTAAGATCACCTAGTTCCTGACCGGGAGATATAATTTCTTCTAAGGTCATTTTTGATATCGGTCCCATTATTGCAAATTCTTCAGACTTTAAAAATCCAACGGTTTAAGAAATAAATTTTAAATGGTCAGCCTAAAGCACAGAAAAATAAGAATTAAACGATGTAAAATAAAAAAAAATTGTTTTAAGCAACATTAATATAACATTAAAAGTAAATTTATTTTATAAAAAGAAGGTTGCATATAAATGGGGGAAAATTATCCTATCCTGAATGAAGTCATTGTCAATGAGCCCAATACTGCTTTGTCATTAAAGAATGTAACTGATTCTTTATCATCTTTCAAACCTAAAGCATAGAGCATAGGAAGATAATGCTCAGGGGTTGGTATTGCCAGCTGAACTTCATGTCCGAGAATTCCGTAATTAATTAACCCGGTATGGTTACCGGAATTGATTAATTTCTTAAAGATGTCACGTGCCTGAAGAGCCCAGTCGAAGCCAAATTCAGGATCGGAGGCATGATCCCAGGCAATTCTGCCCAGGTTATGAACCATATTGCCGCTGCCGATTATGAGGACTCCTTTGTTCCTCAAGGTATTAAGCTCTTTTGAAAGGTCATAATGGTACTTTGTAGCCTTGTTATAATCGAGACTCATCTCAAGTACCGGAATATCAGCGAGCGGATACATATGTTTTATTACGCTCCATGCTCCGTGATCGAGACCCCATTTATCATCCAGTATAATATCTGCAAGAGCAATGCTCTTTTTTATTTTTTCAGCCAGAACAGGATCGCCTGAGGCAGGATATTGAACCTCATATAACTCCGCCGGAAATCCTCCAAAATCGTGAATAGTCTTTGGTTTTTGCATTGCAGTAACAAATGTCCCATTCGTCTCCCAGTGTGCTGAAATACATAAAATTGCTTCAGGCCTGATGATTGTTTCAGCCATATGCCTCCATGCCAGTGAGAACTCATTTTCTTCAATGGCATTCATCGGACTACCATGACCTATGAAGAGTACAGGCATCTTTTCGGTTTTTACATCCGATGAGAAAATATTCTTCAGTCCGGTCCTTTCCATTGCCATAAAACAGGATTCATTCTGTGAGTACAAAGGTAAGGAAAAACAGACGTCAGGCGTCAGGCGTCAGGCGTCAATTTCAGGAAAAATTCAAAATGAAGGTGGCGATAAGCATAATGTAAAAGTTTCTTTGTTTCTTTAAACGGATTAAACATCGGCCGGTAATGGGGGAAATTATAATTAAAGAGGTAGAAGACAGAAGTGATAAAAGGAAATTTATTTTCCTGCCTGCTAAAGTTCATAAAAAGGACTCCAACTGGCTGCCTCCTCTTTATATGGATGAATGGGAGTTATTTGATGAGAAGAAGAACAAATCATATAAATATGCCGATACAGTCATGTACCTTGCTTTCAGGGATAAAAAATGTGTAGGTCGCATAATGGGAATAGTTAACAGGCGATATAATGAAATTCACAAGGAACAGCATGGCCGGTTTTGTTTTCTGGAATGCTATGAAGACCAGGAAGTAGTGCATGCTCTTATTCAGAAAGTTGAAAAATGGGCGAAAGAAAAGGGGATGGTAAAACTTGTTGGTCCGCTTGCATTTTCGGATAAAGATCCACAGGGATTACAGATCGAAGGATTCGATTATCCAAAATTCATTGTTTCCCCGACAAACGCCAGTTATCTGCCGGAAATGATCGTTTCGGAGGGCTTCACAAAACATCGCGATCTTGTAAATTATCTCGCCAAAACTCCGAAAGATCTTCCTGAGATATATAAAAAAATTCTGGGTCGGGTCACTGAGAATAAAGAGTATAAAATAATAGAATTCAAATCGAAGAAAGAACTTAAACCATATGTTATTCCCGCTCTGGAGTTAATGAACCAGACCTTTATGGAAATTTACGGTTTTGTGCCTTTAACTGATACTGAGAAAAGAGAACTTACTGCCCGTTATCTTACAATTCTGGATCCAAAATTCATCAAAGTCATTGAAGCGAAAGATGGTCTGATAGGTTTTGCAATAGGCATGCCCGATATAAGTGATGCCATAAGAAAATCGGGAGGCAGGCTCTTTCCATTCGGCATCGTCAGAATTCTGCTGGAATCGAGAAGATCAAAGAAACTTCTGATGCTTCTGGGAGGAGTAAGAAAAGACTATAGAGGAAAAGGGATTGATGTGCTTCTGGCTGTCAAGATGTTGCAGGCCAGTATAGAGCAGAAGATGGAGCTGATAGACCTGCATCTGGTGCTTGAGACAAATACCAAAATGAGGGCAGAGTGCGAAAGGATCGGTGGAGAGATAATTAAACGGTTCAGGATATACCAGAAAGATCTGGCCTAAATGAATAAATCATATACCCTGAATAGAGACTATTTATCGGATGAGCTATCTGATAATTATCACTATTTAAGGAACATAAATCTGAATTACTCTATTTTTCAACCGTAAACTATTAAACATTCAAAACCTATAAACCTAAACCTGACTTATATGATACTACACCACCAGTTCGTACGCATGGCAAAAAAATATGCCTCAAAGCTTGCAATAATCGACAAAACGACTGGTAAGAAAGTTACTTATTCAAGAGCTTTGATCGGAGCTCTTATTCTTAGTTCCAAATTTAAAAAATACGATAAAGGATTTATCGGAATTATGATACCGACCTCTGCCGGATGTGCCCTTGCCACTGTTGGTGCACTTATGAGCGGACGGATACCGGTAATGATAAACTACTCAACCGGCGCAGAGAGTAATGCAAAATATGCAAAAGAGAAATGTAAGTTTAAAACCATTATCACTTCAAAGGCTCTTCTCGAGAAAATTGATTGTCCGGTTATAGAAGGCATGGTACTTATTGAAGACATAATGGAGAGTGTGACCACATCTGATAAACTGAAAGCTGCTCTGATGTCAAAGCTTCCGGCAAATCTGATACTAAACTCTATGCCTAAAGCGAGTGAGAATGATACAGCTGCAATTCTTTTTACAAGCGGCAGTGAAAAAGATCCCAAAGCTGTGCAGCTGACTCATAAAAACATATCTTCTAATATTGAGAATTTTGGCGCTTACGTTAAGATAAGCGATGAAGATATAATACTAGCCAATCTGGTTTTCTTTCATGTTTTCGGTCTCACTGTAAACCTTTGGGTGTCCTTTTATTACGGAATGACAATGGTCACATATGCAAATCCGCTTGAATTCCAAACTGTAAGCAATATTGCACGAGACGAAAGACCTTCCATTATGGTCGGAACACCGAGTTTCTTCTGGGGATATCTTCACAAATCAGAACCGGGAGATTTTAAATCTCTCAGGATAATGGTGGCCGGAGCTGACAAATGCCCTGATGCATTAAGAGAAGGTTATATGACAAAACATGGTGTGACCTTACTTGAAGGTTACGGTGCTACTGAAACCTCTCCGGTTATTTCAGTAAACTCTCACGAATTCAACAGACCAGGCAGTACAGGAAGAGTGATTCCGGGTGTTGAGGTAAAAATTGAGAATTTTGAAACCGGGGAGTTATGCAAAACCAGGGAAGTCGGGAAAATATTGGTTAAAGGAGATCTGGTAATGACCGGATACTATAATGACCCTGTACTTACTTCCGAATCTATTGTTAACGGATGGTACAATACCGGTGATATGGGCTATTTTGATGAAGATGGATACCTCTGGCATGCCGGCCGTTTTAAGAGGTTTGCAAAGGTTGGTGGTGAGATGGTTTCGCTGGTCAAGGTGGAGAATACGCTTGAGAAATTTCTTCCGATGGGCGTACAATGTTGTATAGTTGAGGTGTCGGATGAAAAGAAAGGTGCATCAATTATCGCAACTGTTTCAATAGAAGTTAATAAAGCCGAGATTTTGAAAAAGATGGGTGATGAGTTACCAAATATTGCCCTGCCGAAGCAGTTTGTTGTTATTAAGGATCTCCCGATGATGAGTACCGGGAAAATTGATTTCAGATCTGTTACCAGAATAGTTCAGGAGATTATTAATAACTCGTAGCTGGAAGTCAGGAGTCGGAAGACCGAAGTCGGAAGACCGAAGTCGGAAGACCGAAGTCGGAAGACCGAAGTCGGTAGTCGTGACTCGAGAGTCACGAGCCCTGTGATTATTTCATTTCAGGGATTCTTCCGGACATCTGCCGGGCTACCATCCACGACGGGTATTCGGGGACCAGTGCACTAGCCTTCTCGAGTTCGGCCAGATCGCCACTGCTAAGTTCCAATTCCGTTGATTCAATATTATCAATCAGCTGTTCGGGTCTTTTAGCGCCAATGATAATACTGGTAACACCTTGTTTTGTCAGAAGCCAGGCCAATGCAACCCTTGCTGCCGACACCTCGTGATTTTTGCCTATACGTATCATAAGATCTATTATATCATAAGCTTTGGACTTGTTAATCGGAGGAAAATCAAATGAATCCCGCCTACTATCCCCGGCTATCTCGTTATCGCGTCTGAATTTCCCTGACAGGAAACCACCTGCCAGCGGACTCCATGGCATAATTCCTATCCCTTCACTAAGCGCCATTGGTATTATTTCGCGCTCAACATCCCGGCTGGCAATGCTGTAAAAATTCTGTGAGGCAATAAATTTTGTCCATCCCATTTGTTCAGCTATTCCGTTAGCTTTCATTACCATCCATGCGGGGTGGTTGCTTACACCAAGGTAACGAACTTTTCCCGATCTGACTACATCTTCAAGTCCGCGCATCGTTTCTTCCAGAGGAGTGAGTGGATCGACACCATGAATATAAAGGAGGTCGATATGTGACCTGCCAAGTCTGTTCAGGCTGTCGTTAACAGAATCGTTAATATGAAGTCTTGATAATCCTACTTCGTTAGCTCCGGGGCCCATGCGAAGCCTGACTTTTGTTGCAAGAACTACATCACGGTGAGAAATACCAAGTGTTTTCAGGGCATTCCCGGTTAATACCTCCGATAAACCTTCAGAATATGCATTGGCAGTATCAATAAAATTAACTCCCATTTCGAATGCGGTTTTAACTATCTGTACAACCTCATCCTCAGGCAATTTACCGATTGCTTCCCAATAGCCCTTTCCACCGAAAGTCATGGCTCCGAGGCAAATTTCAGACACAAGGACACCGGTTTTGCCAAGTTGATTATATTTCATTCGGATAATATTTAACGTTAAACAGAAACTGATTGCAGGTATAACAAGAATTCAGATATTTTGTTGGTTAAGTATTATAAAAACCAACTCTTCCAAATTGTTAAAAATCAGGTTAACATAGTTTTCATTCAATCTTAATCTATTCTTAATCAATATAGCAACAATGTAAAATAAATTTGTTAGTACCTGATTTATAATAAAGATTATCAGGCTCGTAGAAGGAAATATGTCGGGTTCTTAAAAGTGTAATAAATATACACTAATGGCCATAATGTGATGGATTAGCTGAACAGAAACTAATCCTTATTCTGAAATAAAATATTTTCTAAATAGACCTTGAAGTAAGAATTAAATCAGAATTTATGGAAAATAAACAACCCACTTTTTACGAAGAAGTAAGAGGTGCCGGGATTTCCCGCAAAGAATTTCTTAAGTTTTGTACAGCAACTGCCGCAATGCTCGGTCTGGAGGCTAGTGGTATAGGGCAGATCGTTAAGGCGCTTGAGACTAAGCCAAGACCCCCAGTAATCTGGTTTCACTTTCAGGAGTGTACCTGCTGCAGTGAATCATTCTTCAGGGGATCACATCCTATTGTTGCAGACCTGATACTTGACAGCCTGTCGCTAGATTATACAGAGACTTTGATGGCTGCCTCAGGCTTTCAGGCTGAAGAAGCTTACCAGACAGTTATGAAGAAGTTTCCGGGTGAGTACATCCTTCTGGTTGAAGGTTCTATTCCTACAGGTAATGAAGCTTACTGTTGCATAGGTGGACGAAGTGCGCTTCAGATTATGGAAGAGGCAGCAGTAAATGCAAAGGCGATTGTCTGTTGGGGAAACTGCGCTTCTGCCGGATGTATACAGGCTGCCAGTCCTAATCCTACCGGAGCCAAACCTATCTACAAGATTATAAAAGGAAAACCAATAATAAATGTACAGGGATGTCCTCCGATTCCCGATGTCATGATCGGAACGATAGTCCATCTTCTGACATTCGACCGTATTCCGGAGCTCGACATGATGCGGAGACCTAAGGCATTTTATTCCAAGAGGGTACACGATACCTGTTACCGTCGTCCAAATTTCGATGCCGGATTATATGTAAATACATTCGATGATTTTGGTGCGCGGCATGGGTATTGCCTTTATAAGATTGGATGCCGTGGTCCGGTCACTTATAATGATTGCGGTACAATGAGATGGAATGAGGGAATAAGTTTCCCGATTCAATCAGGTCATGGATGCATTGGCTGTGCTGCTGATGATTTTTGGGATAACGGACCCTTCTATAAACATCTTCCCGGGACACCAGGATTCGGTATTGAGGCTACAGCAGACAAGATTGGTATCGGGCTTGGTGTTGCCACTGCTGTTGGAATCGCCGGACATACAATTCTTACAAACATTCGGAAAAAAAGTAACATCAGAAATAAACCGGAACCAGTTACCGGAAGTGAAATACCTAAAGAAGAATAGCCATGGCAGAAAGAATAGTTATAGATCCGATCACCCGGATAGAAGGTCATTTAAGGGTTGAAATTGAAGTAAATAACGGAATAATTACTGATGCCTGGAGTGCCGGGACTATGGTGCGCGGTATTGAAACAATTTTAAAAGGGCGAGATCCCCGCGATGCGTGGGCATTTGCCGCCCGTGTCTGTGGAGTTTGCACTTCCGTGCATGCGCTTGCCTCAGTAAGATGTGTCGAGAATGCACTTAACATTACTATACCACCAAATGCAGAGCTTATCAGGAATCTGATGGCGTGTGCCCATCTGATGCAGGATCATGTCGTTCATTTTTATGTGCTTCATGCGCTCGACTGGGTTGATGTTGTATCTGCTCTGAAAGCAGATCCGGCTGAAACATCAGCCATTGCCCAGAGTATATCGCCATGGCCAAAGAGTTCTCCAAAATACTTTGCAGATGTTCAGAAGAGGTTTAAAAACTTTGTAGATAGCGGACAGCTGGGAATTTTTGCAAACGGGTACTGGGGACATCCGGCTTACAAACTGCCACCGGCAGTTAATCTTCTGGCAGTAGCTCATTACCTCGAGGCACTTGAGTGGCAAAAAGAAATCGTTAAGGTGCAGACAATTTTCGGCGGGAAAAATCCTCATGCAAACTATGTTGTCGGAGGAGCACCATGCTCGATCAACATTGACGAATCAACTGCGATTAACGCAGAAAGACTTGCATTTGTAGGTAAATTATTCGAAGACGGAAAAAGATTTATTGATCAGGTTTACATACCCGATCTGCTTGCAATAGCTTCATACTATAAAAGCGACTGGGGGGCTATTGGAGGAGGATTGTCGAATTATATGTCGTTCGGCGATCTACCCATTAATGGGTATAACGATCCTGAGCGTTTCAAGATCCCACGTGGGGTTATCCTGAACCGCGATCTCAGCAAGATTCACGAAATTAAAGGCGACGACCCCGAGGAGATTAAGGAATTTGTATCACATTCATGGTATGACTATTCAAAAGGGGATGCTGCCGGACTACATCCATGGGATGGTGAGAGTAAGATCAATTATACGGGACCAAAACCGCCGTATGAGCATCTAGATGTTGCTCAAAAATACAGCTGGGTAAAGACACCGAGATGGAAAGGACATGCTATGGAAGTAGGTCCGCTCTCTAGGGTTCTCATGGGATATGCATCTGGAAGAAAGGAGTACCAGGAAGTGGTAGATTATGCACTTAAAACTCTCGACATCCCTGTAACAGCCTTATTCTCAACACTTGGAAGAACCGCTGCGAGAGGATTGGAAACAAAACTTACCTGCGACTGGGGACTTGAGTTCTTCCATAAACTGATTGATAATATCAAAAACGGAGATACCCGTACAATGAATAATGATAAATGGGATCCTGAGACATGGCCTGAAACTGCAAAAGGTTTTGGGATGGAAGAAGCTCCAAGGGGAGCCCTGTCGCACTTCATTGTTATAAAGGATAAGAAAATTGAAAACTACCAGATGGTTGTACCAAGTACCTGGAATGCCTCTCCACGCGATCAGGAGGGTAACCGGTCAGCATATGAGGCCTCACTCATAGGAACACCCGTTGCAGATCCAAAGATCCCTCTTGAAGTGCTGCGTACAATTCATTCTTTCGATCCGTGCCTTGCTTGTGCAGTGCATCTGTATGATGAGAAAGGCAGCTACATTCATGATTTAAAAACATATTAACCAATGAGAGCCGGAACTACTCCGCTACGTGAGGTGTATGTATGGGAACTACCCGTCCGCCTCTATCACTGGATCAACGCTTTATGCATTGTGATTCAGTGCATCACAGGTTTTCTGATTGCCAATCCTTCAGATGTTATGACAGGTACTGAAGCATATTTCAACTATTCGATGGGTAATGTAAGATTCATTCATTTTACCGTTGCTTTCGTATTCTTCTTTAACTTTTTATTCAGAATCTACTGGGGATTTGCAGGTAATGATTTTTCGAGATGGTATAATTTTATCCCTCTCAAAGCCTGTCAATGGAAAGAGATACTAAATGTAATCAAGCTTGATGTTCTTCAGGTAACCAAAAAACCAATAGACTCAATTGGCCATAATTCGCTGGCAAGCTTTATCTATTTTATTACTTTTCTGATCTTTCTTATTCAATGTCTGACAGGGTTCGGGATGTATGCCGCTATGAGTGATAAACTCCTTCCGAAACTGTTTGCATGGGTCGTTCCCCTGCTGGGAGGTGATATGCAAACAAGGCAGCTGCATCATATTTTTATGTGGGGATTTATTATTTTCACCATCGTACATGTATACCTGGTGTTTTACCACGATTATGTGGAACGCCGGGGTGTAACATCATCGATGATCGGGGGATGGAAGTTTATTGAAGAGGATGTTGTTGAAAAATATGATAATAATATGGAAGATTGTCCTAAAAAATTTTGATGGATGGGAAAAAGGTGCATTGAAACAATACAGAATAAGTGGCTGATCCTTGGTATAGGAAATCTGTTACTAAAGGATGAAGGTGCGGGTATTCATCTGGTTTCCCGGTTGGAGAGGGAACACTTTATGGATGCTGACCTGATTGATGGCGGCACCGGAGGATTTCATCTTCTCGGAATACTCGGATCGTATGAAAAAGTAATTATCGTTGATGCTTCACTTGATGACGAGCCGGTTGGAACTGTGCGGTTACTCAAGCCAATATATGCAAGAGATTTCCCTAAACAGTTGAGTGCACATGAGATAGGACTTAAGGATCTTCTTGACGCCCTCTTCCTTCTGGGTGATAAACCCGATATATACCTTATTACAATATCGGTAAAAGATTTCCAGGAACTTGGATTGGAACTCTCGCATGAAGTGGAAGAGGCAATTCCTTTAGCCATAGAAAAAATAAAAGAAGTGCTAAAAAATGAAATTACAGCCGGTTTAAACGAACCCGCCTGCAAGAGTCATGGAATGTAATGATTGTTTCTGAACTGAAAGCCATTGGTACCATTTCTCCATTGCCTCCCCATTTCTTGCTGAAAGAGTTATAAATTCCAGTTCAGGATTGATTGATTTGGCATATTTTATAAGCCTCTCAACGCTGAAATCCACATATGGCAGCAGGTCAGATTTATTTATAATACACAAGTGTGATGTTTGGAACATATAAGGATACTTCAATGGTTTATCATCACCTTCTGTTACACTTATAACAACAACTCTTTTAAATTCACCCAGATCGAAAAGAGCCGGACATACAAGGTTCCCGACATTTTCGATGAATAAAATTGAATCGCTTACGGGAGTAAGCTTTTTCAGAGCTGCCTCAACCATTTTTGCATCGAGGTGACAGCCTGAACCGGTATTAATCTGAACGGCAGGTGCTCCTGATTTTTCAATCCTTTCGGCATCGAGAATTGTCTGCTGATCGCCTTCAATAACCGAAATATTATTTTTCGCAATAAGTTCTTGAATTGTTTTTTCTAGAATTGTAGTTTTACCGGAGCCGGGTGAACTAACCAGATTAAGACAAAGAACCTTTTTCGTTCCGAACCAGGCTCTGTTTATACCAGCTATCCTCTTATTCTCCGATAGGATATCAATATTAAGATCGATAGTTTGGTGAGTATGCTGATCATGCTTGTGTTCGTGGGAATGATCATGTGAATGCTCATGGGAATGAACATGTTCGTGAAAATGACCAGAGTCGTGGGAATGATGTGGGGTATGGATTGTGAATTTTCCTGATTCACCGCATCCGCATGTTTCGCACATAGTTATGAAAATTTAGTTTCTACTTTAATCCACTTTAACAAATAGTTTTTATCAAACTGTAAAAGAAACCACCCTGAACTCCTCTCCGCCAGTCACTTCTGATGGAAAGGAGAAGCAATCAGGACAAGTATCCATCCTCTGATCCATGTCAAATTCAAGTTCACAGGATATGCACCTTCCTCTTCCTTTTTTCCTTATAATGATTATTTGTGCTTTAGCCAGTATTGTATCAGGAACAACCAGTTCCAGAGCCGATTCGAAGGCGTCTGCCTCCACTCCGCTCAGAGAGCCGACTTCAATAGTTACTTCCTCAACAGACTGAGCTTTGTTTTTCTTTGCCTCACGACTTACGAGGTTAACTACCTCTGTTGCCAGTGAAAATTCGTGCATAATATCAAATTAACAGATCCTTGGTAACTGATCGCCGGAAAGCGAATCAATAATACGACTCCCTCCTGTTTCATTCTTCAGAACAACCCTGCCGGGATGTTCTGAAACAACCCTGCCAATTACAGAACTCATAATACCCAGTTTATTTTTCTTCATTGCATCCATTATAATAGGGGCCAAATCTTCTGCTGCCACAATCACCACTTTCCCTTCATTTGCTACATGCAAGGGATCAAAACCCAGGAGTTCGCACATAGCTTTTACTCCATTACTAAACGGCAGATCTGACTCATTTATTTCAATTCCCAGTCCAGATTTTTCCACGAGTTCGTTCAACACAGTTGCCACTCCTCCCCTTGTCGGATCGCGCATAAACTTCACAGGTGCTTTTTCAAGGATCTCCCTGATCAGGTGGTTCAATGATGCGCAATCAGATTCAATTGTTGAACTGAAATTAAATGATTCGCGTGCATTCATTACCGCCATGCCATGATCTCCGATAGTACCATTAATGATAATTACATCTCCTGGTTTAATACCTTCAACGTGCTCAGAATGGTTTCTTTCGTTTTTGAAATGACCGATGCCTGAGGTATTAATAAAAAGCTTATCGCACTTACCCTTATTGACCACTTTTGTATCACCGGTTACAATAAGAACTCCTGCCGCTTTTGCCTCTGCAGCAAGCGATGCCACAATAGCTTCAAGATCGCTTAGAGGGAATCCTTCCTCAATAATAAATGATACACTTATATAGAGTGGCACTGCTCCGGAGACTGCAATGTCGTTTACAGTCCCGCAAACGGCCAGCTTTCCAATGTCTCCACCAGGAAAGAACAAAGGATCAATAACGAATGAATCTGTTGTAAAAGCTATCCGGGAGGAGAGGTCATTCAGAATTGCAGAATCGGTTTGCCGGTTAAGTATCTCATTTCCGAAATACCTGAAGAAAAGTGAGTTGATCAGGTCGTGCATCATCTGTCCGCCACTCCCGTGACTCAACAATATTTTATTTTCTGTCAGTGTCATGAACGGTACTTATAATAGGTGGCACAGGTTCCTTCAGCCGATACCATGCATGCTCCAACCGGATCCAGGGGTGTGCATACCCTATCGAAAAGAGGGCAGTCAGGAGGTGTTTTCAGACCTCTGAGGATCTTGCCGCAAATACAGCCTTTTGGTTCAATAGATTCGGGAACTATGACATCTATAATCGTCTCTGCATTAAAAGCTTTGAAGTCGTTGCGAATTTTAAGGCCGCTCTCAGGAATTACACCGAGTCCCCTCCACTGGTCGTCCCCCGGTTCAAATACATCATTCATAACCTGACGGGCCAGTTTGTTTCCATCCTGATGTACTACTCTGTGATATTGCACTTCAACTTTTGGTACTCCCGTTTCTAACTGTTCTGTAAGCATCAGAAGAGCCTGCATCATATCAGCAGGTTCAAATCCTGAAACTACAACACCTAATCCGTAACGAGAAACAAGACCCTCATAAATTGATGTTCCTGTAATTGCACTTACATGCCCGGGGGCTATAAATCCATTAATTTTTATCCCGTCATCAACAAGAGCTTTCATCACAGGTGGCATCACTTTGTGAGCGCTCAGCACAGAAAAATTGGCGATTTTTTCACCTTTTGCCTTAATTATTGCCGCCGCAGTGGCAGGAGTGGTTGTTTCGAAGCCAATACCCAGAAATATTATTCTACTCCCCGGATTCTTCTTTGCAATCTCCAGAGATTCAAGCACAGAATAAACCATCCTGACATCACTACCATTTGCTCTCTCTTTTTCGAGCGAAGTAACAGAGCCGGGAACCCGCATCATATCGCCATAAGTTGTAATAATCACCCCGGGGATCTTACTATATGCAATAGCTGTGTCGATAAACTGCTGGCTCGAAACACAAACAGGACAACCGGGACCTGATATTAACCTGATATTGGGAGGAAGAAGTGAAGCGAGTCCAAACCTGTGAAAGGCCATAGTATGTCCGCCACAAACCTCCATGAGTACGATCTCTTTCTTTGAAATTTCTTTCAGTTTTCCGGCAATTGCAAATACCAGATCTCTTTTCCTGTATTCGTCTATATACTTCATTGTCAGAATCAGAGAGAATTCGTATTTCCCATTTCGTTCAATAGCCTTAATGTCTCTGCAGCTTCGTCCGCATCAACCTTTTCAATGGCAAAGCCTGCATGAAGCATTATATAGTCGCCGGGAATGACATTTTCGAGAAGTAAAAGGCTTGCAGTGTACTCAACATCCTCAATTGCAACCCTCGCAGTTGAACCATCGACGCTAAGGACCCTAGCGGGTATTGCCAGACACATAGTTTTTCCTCCTTTCTGATGCAATCGCCAGCTGACCAAGGGCTACCCCTCCATCGTTAGCCGGAACTGCGGTATTGGACCAGACTTCAAAATTGTTTTGCTCAAGCAACTGAGTAACTTCTTCAAGGAGGTATTTATTCTGAAAAACACCACCAGATAAAACCACTCTGTTTATTCCTTCTTTAAGGCTAACCGAGCTAACAGTATCAAATATAATTAAAATAATCGTATTGTGGAATTTTGTTGAAATATGAGCCGGACCAAGACCGGCAATAATATCTTCAACAATTCCCCTTATCAGCTTATCAAGGATGATTGTTTCCCCACATTTGAATTCATAACTCTCCTTAAAATCTTTCAATATAAGCGACTCAAGCCTCATTGGACCTTCAGCCTGAAACGTCGCAACCTGCACTATGTCAAGAAGAGAGGCTATGGCATCGAAGAGCCTGCCTGCTCCCGATGAAAGGGGAGAATTGATTTTTTTATCAATCATGGAAATGATAATTCTGATCTTTTCCGGGTCAATGTTCTTCAGGAAAGGAAGTTTCAGGTCTGCAAACTTTTCTCCGTATACTTTATACAACCACGAAACAGCAACCCTCCAGGGTTCTTCTGAGGCAGCATCTCCTCCCGGAAGCGGTATGTATTCAAAGTGGCTCAGCCTTGTAAAATCATTGAGATCGCAAATCATAAATTCGGAACCCCACGTATTGCCATCAGTTCCATAACCTGTTCCATCGAAGGCTACCCCTATCACTTTTCCATTGAGCCCATATTCTGCCATGCATGATGCTATGTGAGCATGATGGTGCTGAACCTGCACTATCGGAAAGTCACCCCACGCCAATCCTGTTTTTGTTGAAATATAGGAAGGGTGCATATCTACAGCCATAAGCGTTGGCTTTATCCTGAAAAGGTTAAGAAACAAGGTCAGGGTTTTCTCATAAAATAATGTTGTTTCCAATGTCTTCAGATCACCAATATGCTGACTGAGGAAAGCTTTACTCCCCTTTCCCACACAGAAACAATTTGTCAGTTCTGCACCAAAAGCTATAATCCCTTCAGTGTTCAATGAGGTCCGGACAGGTGACGGGACATAACCCCTTGACCGTCTGAAGATACGTTCGCTTCCTCCTGCAATCCTTACAACAGAGTCGTCGGTACGGTTAAAAATATCGCGGTTATGCAGTACAATTACATCAACCAGTGAACTAAACTGTTCCAGCGCAATTTCGTTATCTGTCAGGATAGGTTCACTGCTGAAATTTCCACTTGTAAGTACAATGGCATCAGTTTGCAATTCATTGAAAAGAAGATAGTGGAAAGGCATAAAAGGCAGCACTGCTCCTATCAGATTAAGACCAGCATTTAAACCAGATGCCAGTAAAGGACGGAAATCTGACTTTTTCTCCCCGAGGAGTACAATAGGTCTTCTCCATGATGTAAGTGCCATTTCCTCGGGTTCATCTATTAACACATAATGCTTCAGTGATTTAATGTCTCTGAACATAACAGCAAATGGTTTGCCATCGCGTTTTTTTATTTCCCTTATTTTCCCGACTGCATTTTCATTAAATGCATCACAGGCCAGGTGCATACCCCCTACTCCTTTTATAAGTGCAACTCCTCCGACCGATAAATATTCAGAAACCTTTTTCGCAATTATACCGGGGTCGCAACTTACCAGACTGTTTTTAATATACATCTCATATACCGGCCCGCACACATTACAAGCTACAGGTTGCGCATGAAACCTCCTGTCGGTTATTGTCTCATACTCCTGTTTGCATACTGGACACATTTTGAAAGATTTCATAGTGGTATTTGCACGGTCGTAAGGCAGATCTTCGATAATTGTAAAACGGGGTCCGCAATTGGTGCAATTTACCAGAGGATAGTTAAAGCGCAGACCGGGTTCATTCATATCGTGAAGACACTCTTCGCATACTGCAATATCGGGACTGATATCGGTTATTTCAGCTGAAAGATTGTGACTTACAAGTATACTAAAATCAGGAAAAAGGGTTGTCTCAGTCTCCCGTATTAAAACATCTTCAATAAAAGAAGCAGCAGGAGCCTCAGCTCTGACAGCAATGAGGAAAGTATCAAGGTCGGCAGGTTTGCCCGTGACATGGATCAATACATTTTCGTTCGTATTCCTTACCCATCCTGAAAGATTGCAATTTGTTGCAATTCTGAAGATGAATGGACGGAAACCAACTCCCTGAACCAACCCTTTTACAGTTATGTGTAATGATTTTATTCCCAATGCCAGTAAATCTGAGTTTATACCTTAAGATTATATGCTGGCTCTAAATTAATAAAAGGTATAATGAATACCGGCAATCATGAAAATTAATTTCTCTGTGCTTGAAAATCAATTATTTGCCCCAACCCTAAAGGGAGTAATTGATTTTTATACATGTTGAATCTGTGAAATTTTTGCAATACTCAGCTTCCTCTTAAATTTCCTTCGTTGCCGGTTAATGGCTCTGGCATAGATTATCAGATACATTACAGGTATCATAACCAGGGTTAAGAAAGTTGCAAAGCTCAGTCCGAAGATTATTGTCCATGAGAGAGGTCCGAAGAACATGACATTATCACCCCCGAAATGGAGGTGCGGATTCAGCTCGGAAAGGAGAGTTCCAAAGTTTACATTCATTCCTATTGCAAGGGGTATCAGACCGAGGATTGTTGCTGTTGCAGTAAGAATAACAGGTGTAATACGGGTTTTCCCGGCTTCAATTATCGCTTCCCTGGTTTTCATTCCCTGTCTTTTAAGGACATCCGTAAACTCCACGAGCAATATTCCATTCCTGACAACTATACCTGCAAGTGCAACGATACCCATTCCTGTCATAATAATTGAGATGGTCATCCCGAATATCATATATCCGAGCAAAACTCCAATAAGACTGAAAAGCACTTCAGAAACAATTATAAGCGCCTTTGACATTGAATTGAACTGGGTAATAAGGATAAACATTATGAGGAAGATCGAAAGCAGCATGGCTTTGGAAAGGAAGATCATTGATTCCTGCTGATCCTCCTGCTCGCCGGTTAACCTGATGTCGATTCCTGACAACCCGGCGGCAAACATTGGAATTGCCTGCCTCAGCTGCATATTGATCTCATTGGCATTATACCCATCGAGAACATTCGATGACAAGGTGATAACCCTCTTAAGATTAAGTCTGTTTATCTGACCATAACTGTTGACATAATCGACCTTTGCTACTACTGACAGCGGGATCTTCCGCAGCACTCCTGTATTCGCATCCATATAAGTAATAGTAAGATTCAGAAGCTGTTCAATATCGTCACGCTGGCTTTCTTCAAAACGGAGTATGATGGGATACTGGTCCTCTCCTTCCCTGAACTTTGCCACCTCTTTCCCAAGCTGACCTGTACGTATTGCGTCACCGACCATTCCGGCGCTAATGCCCTCATAGTTTGCCCTCTCCCGGTCGAGATTGATAATAAGCTCCGGCTTGTTTGATGCAAAATCCGATTTCAGCTCCTCAATACCCTGGATCTGCAACGAATCAACAAACCGTTTGAATTGCTCGGAATTCCGGATCAACTCACCAAGATCATCTCCTGCAATTTCAATATTTATGGGTTTACCAGTGGGCGGCCCCATTGCTATCTTATCAACAACTACTTCAGCACCGGCAATATCTTTAACAACATTTCGCATCTCGTTGAGATATGCGCTCGTACTCTTACCTTTTCTTTGGGCGAACTCAACAAAATTAACTGCAATCTTAGCCAGATGTGACGACTTACTAGAATTGTCGAATTCATTGTCTGATGCCAGAAATGCAACATTTGTAACAACAGATTCCACTATCGGGTTATTTTCACCCAGAACCCCCATAATCCTTTTCTCAACGATTTTCGAAACAGAATCGGTAACTGCTATTGAAGTTCCAACAGGCATCTTGATAAATGCATTGATAGTATTCGGCTCATTGTCGGGGAAAAAAACGACTTTAGGTCCTGCAACATTATTGAGGATCATGGTAAATACAAAAAGTCCGATCATCCCCCATAGAAGGCGGCCGGGAGTCTTTCCTCTCAAAGCCCATTTAAGAAGGTTTTCATAACGACGCATCATTGCAGGGATTGTAGTTGTCTGGAACCTCCTGAAGATCTTATGACCGTAAAAGTTATGTAACATATATGAAATAGCGATGAAGACAATAAGATTGGCCAGACCTGGAACCCTTAACAGGTAGAAAGGAAGGGCAATCAGAATGATCCACCCTGTATTTTTAAAGATTTTTCTTCCTTCGAGCTGATGATCCTCATCATCATGTTTCATGAAATCGACAGCAAAAACCGGGTTAATAACATAGGCTACAATCAGAGAGGCAAACAGAGTAATTATAAGGGTAACCGGAATAAAAACCATGAATTTCCCTACAACACCGGGCCAGAAGGCCAGCGGTACAAAAGGTGCCAGGGTTGTCAGGGTTCCCGAAAGAATGGGCATGAACACCTCCCCTGCCGCAGCCTTTGCCGATATTGATATATCCCGTTTGGTTTTCCGGTGGATACGGTGTGTATTCTCTATCACAACGATGGCATCGTCGACAACAATTCCCAGGGCAAAAATGAAGGCGAACATCACAAGCATGTTCATTGTAAAACCTATTACGGGAAGGAAGATATATGCAATAGCCATTGAGAGCGGGATTGAAAAGGCCACAAAAATCGCATTCACAAGACCCATGAAAAACATAAGCACAATTGTAACGAGGAGGAATCCCATGATAATTGTGTTATTCAGTTCATTTACAGTATTTCGGGTATAACGCGACTGATCCCCTGTAGTTTCGATAAGGAGGTTAGAAGGAAGTCTGTTCCTCCGCATGTCGGTTATAATTGCTTCTATCTGATCTGATGCAGCCAACAGATTCTGACCGCTTTTCTTTATAACGTTCAGTGTGATCACATTTTTCCCATTATACCGCGCGTAATTTTCCGGTTCGTGATAACTATCGCTGACAAA
>JANNKF010000200.1:0-2681 GCA_031396165.1 Bacteroidales bacterium
CATTTTTATATCGAGTACTCCCAGCACCGTCTGGTCTTTTGTGTGTGCATGGCAGTCCGCTTGATAGCAGGACGGCCTATTGTAAATTGGATTAATCACAGCAAGGATGCGGGGAGAGTCCGAACCGATTCTATAAATGCGCATTCTTTCATTTATGGATAGTTTCTGTAATGGTTGATTTTCCGTGTGGCATGCATAGCAGCTTTCGGCACGCTTATCTACCATCCTCCCGATTAGATTTGCGCGGGAAGAAAACGTCACCACCCCTTCCTTGTTCAGTATCCGAATTTCCACGATACTCGGCTCATGCGAGACTGTATTTATAATTGCCCGCACTTCTTCCTTCTTATTTTCCAGCATACTTGTGTGTGTACTGTTTTTTATCGCTTCGCTCAGTTTGTTCGCATATATTCCCGCCTGAGACAATAGCGCGTCACTTTGTGCACTAATACTGAAGTAAGAAAATACGCCAATAATAACAATCGTGACTACGCCAACCGCAATTATTAGTTTCAAGCCTATTTTGGTTTCATTCAGTTGCATTTTGCGACTCTTCAAACTCATCTAAATCGATTTATGGAAATGCACTTGTTTACGCTTAGCCATGGCTCAATGTCTATCGCAAGGCTTAAACCACCGGTCTTAGCCCGCCAGCAATAGCTGCGACAAATGCCTGAAGGAGAGGGAGGAAAGAGAACGAATTAGACGCGTAGATCAGCTGACGCGATCCGGACTCTAAGGCCGCAACCTCATTCCACCGGCTTTCGCCGGGTGGCTGTTGAGTCTTTCTTTCCTGGAGCTGAGAGGTACTTGATCAAAAATACGCCCAATACGAGAAATGACAGTAACAAGAGATATGCCAAACCCTTTGTTTCGAATATGTTTACATAACTGTAGTATTCCATCATCACTCCATTTTCTATTCTTTGCTGAAGACCGGCATGCGCGTAACTATCCATCTAAAAACCCATATTTCCAGGAAAACTACCATGAGCGTCACTACAATTTCCTGCCACGACGGATAGTATTTGTTTACCGCATTCCAGTTATAGGCAATCAAAACTATATTTTGTCGATTGAGAATGACGCCTAGAATAGCCATGACCGATGCCGTTCTGATTACGCCAAACCTTTTATTTCTTACTCCATAAGCGAACATGAAACAAGGTATAAGCACAAAGCCGATGACCTCAACAAGATACCAGTAACCCCAGGAAGTATTGATCAATTTCCATTTGTCGCCATGCATGAAGATGAACGCCAGGAAGAAATAATAAACAAACATGGTAATGGCTGCACCTTTGGCTAAACCCAGGACTATTTCGCCATGAGAATGGTGGGTCTTTTCGCCAATCAGGTTGCTGAAGACTTTGGAACTGATTGATCCCTCGAATATGATCATCGACAGTCCCGCAAAAATACTTGATACAAAATACAGCAGCGGCAGGTATTCAGAATACCAGAGCGGATGGATTTTTGGCTTGGCCATCAACGACATCGCACCAATACCGGATTGATGGAGCATCGAGAGTGTAATACCAATTATCACAACACCAAGAGTCAAACCTGAAAGAAATCTTTTTGCCTTCTCCCAGTGCGCCCATTCGGCGATTGTTGGTGAAAATTCCAAAAACAAGGCAACTGTATAGAGCAGGAAATGCCAGGCGACCAGAAACAGTACTGAGTTGTATCCGAAAGAGTTTCCGATAATCGGATTCATTATGTGCCAGGGTCTTCCCAGATCCAGCAGCAAAGCTCCGGAATAAAAGATGTAGGCCAGTAATCCATTCAAAACAGTCACTTTGACAATACAGTGATACTTTTCAAGCTTCATCACATAAACAACAAAGCATATAACGTAGGCACCGCCGGCAAGGGAAACGCCGGTCATTACATCAAATGAAATCCAGAAGCCAAACGGGAATTGCTGGGAAAGATTGGTAACCGCGCCGAGTCCCTGTGTAAAGCGAACATACAGAATTACCAAACCAATGATTATAATCGGAATGGAAATTACATTGAATGGTGTAAGCCATTTACCTCTGGGTTTTAATTCCTGCAGAAAGAACTTAAGAAAGCTTTTAAATTCACCTGCAAGAACCGCTGTATTATTCATTTGTCCACCCATCGTTTTTACCTAATTCGTCTTTTCTATCAATCAGCGTACTCAGCGCCAGTAGGAATGCGGGGACACCGAATTCAATAAGCGGAATGGAAATCAGAAATTCTCTGGTGTATTAGGGGTAAGGCGTAGTACCGAGGTCGGTTCTAAACCCGATTTGCTCGAACGGAACAGCGGACAGGTACAGCCAGCCGGTTCCTCCGGCTTCGTTCTCCCCGTAAATGTGATGCACATATTTGTCCGGGTGGCTATATACACGATGTCGCGCGATTTCCATTACTTCTCTTTTCGGGCCAAACATCAAGGCATCTGTTGGACAGGATTCCACGCATGCAGGCTTCTTTCCGGACAGTAATCTCTCATAACACATATTGCATTTCTGAATTTTCGGATTCCATCCGTAATACTCGAATTTTGGAACTTCAAAAGGACAGGAGATCATGCAAAATCGGCATCCCATGCATTTATCCCCATCCCAGGTAACAGGTCCCTCCTTGGTCTTGAACATTGCATTCACGAGACAAGCAGCTGCACAAGCCGGCTGCCAGCAATGGAAACA
>JANNKF010000240.1:0-1786 GCA_031396165.1 Bacteroidales bacterium
GATCCCGATAGCTATCGGGATCACAGAGAGACACAGAGTTATACTATCCGCCATCCCTAATATCGAGAAGCATCGATTTGATCTTCTGCAAAGATTCGTTGATCCCGAATTTATAATCTGTCTCATCCCATTTCTCGGAGAGTTTCTTTTTAACACCTGCAAGAGTCATACCTTCATCTTTTACCAGGTGATGAATTATCCTGAGAGTTCTTATGTCGGCCGGAGTAAACATTCTGTTACCCTTCTTGTTTTTCATAGGCTTCAGAACATCGAATTCATTTTCCCAGAACCTGACTGTAGAAACCGGCACCTCCAGCATTTCAGCTACCTCCCCGATAGAATAATAGAGCTTCTCGATCTTTTTTTCTTTGTACGGCATAGCAACTATTTATAAGTGATTTCACCTTTTTCCGAAACATTTATCACACCATCGGGAAAATCAATGGCCATCAGATCACGGATCTTTTTGATAACACGTCCATTTGGATCATACTGAACTCCGCCGGGCCATGGCTGATAAACTGGAACAATCCTTCCCGACATAAACCTTCCCGTGGTATCAACTTTTATTTTCAAAATGGGAGCCAGACCGTTTGGACCGGCAAGATTAAACCCTCCATATGTACAGAAATTACCTAGACTGTAACTTATAAATCGCTCATTATAAACCTCTATTGCCCTGGTTACATGTGGGCCATGACCAAATACCACATCAGCACCGTTGTCAATCATTGTATGAGCAAATTTATAAACATTTCCCCTGTTTTCGCCATGAAAAATCTCATCGGTTCTGGGAACATTCTGAAAATCGGCACCCTCTGCCCCGCCATGAAACGAAACAATTACGATATCGCAGGTATCGGCAAGCATCCGCACAATCTCAGTGGCTCTGGAATATTCATTTATATTTATTGTTCCCGCATTTGGTGCAAAAGCACAAAAACCATAGAGCAGAGAATCTTTCAGAAGATAAGACCACGGATGTTCAATCAGACCCGCAAACCTTATTCCTGCTGAATCGAGTAAAGCTTTAGTCCGGTTTCGTGCGGGAAGACCGAAATCACCAAAGTGGTTATTGGCCAGACTAAGCATATCGAATCCGGTGGATGTAAGTGCGGAAATATATCTCTCAGGCATCCTGAACAGGTAACATAAGGTTGTATCCCTGCACTTTTTAGCGGCCTCACCATAATTCAGAAATGAGCCTTCAAGATTGCCAAAAGTAATATCCGAGGAAATAAGTGTATCTGATACACTTTCAAGCAGCATGAATGGGTTATCGTGTGGGGGAAGTTTTGAAACAGGAAATGTGGAGCCCAGCATTATATCTCCTACCCCGGTGATTATAACCTCCCTTTTAATTTTTGCTGTATCAGGAAAAAGGACCGTATAAGAAAAGTAATTAGCTGAAGGCAGGGCAACTGCATAACAATCGGATATTAACAATAAAGCTAAAATTACCTTAACCGGTATCTTCATATTAAATTTTAAAAGCTCAATCAAATGATTGACCGGTTTTGGAAGCAATCTCAATCATCCTTTCATATTCAGCCGGTGAAAGATCTTCAAAGTAGTAATTAACGGGATCTACATTAACCCCGTTTAATTTTATTTCGTAGTGGAGATGATTTGCAACAGACTGTCCGGTATTACCAACAAAACCAATAACATCACCTCTTTGTACCTTCTGCCCTACCCTTACATTAAAATCAACCAGGTGTGCATAAATGCTTGTATATCCGAATCCATGGTCGATAATAATATGTTTGCCATATCCTCTCTGGGA
>JANNKF010000415.1:0-13698 GCA_031396165.1 Bacteroidales bacterium
GTAGGACAGTAAAAATTCTCAAGA
The DNA here is from genome assembly GCA_031396165.1 of Bacteroidales bacterium. Classification (GTDB taxonomy): domain Bacteria; phylum Bacteroidota; class Bacteroidia; order Bacteroidales; family VadinHA17; genus LD21. The sequence goes on from JANNKF010000415.1 coordinate 25, forward strand.
TATAATTTTTCAAAGAGGCTGGTTTAATACATCAGCCTCTTTTATTATTGGCATTGTATTTGTAGAAAATATTTTAGAAAATCAACTCCATATAAGTCAGAATTATTTAATCGTAGAGTACTTTCATCAAAAACAGATAAAATGAAAAGCATAAACAAACCAAATTTCATTTTTACCATATTTTTTGCAATTGCAATTTTATTTTGTTTTACTGATTCGAATGCACAGACTACTGAGACATCACCCTTACCACAGTTCCTTTTTCCATCTTTTACAAAGAGTATAGTTTTGCTTAAGGATGGAACCATCTGGTCGGCGAACTTTAATTATCAAATGGTTGACGAGGAAATGGTATTTATCGAGAAAGGAAGATATCTTGTACCTGAAAAACCGACGGAAATTGATACAATTTATATTCAGGATCGACCTTTTATCCCTGTTGATCGAGCATTCTTTGAAGTTATTCTGAATGACCACATTTCTCTATATATTCAGCATAAAAGCAAGTATTCTTCTGTTGGCACTCCTACAGCTTATGGACTTACATCACAAACAAATTCTCCAACAACAGGATCAATAGCAAGGGCAGGGAATCAGGTTCGTACATTAGATATGCCGGTAAATGTTCAGGTTACGCCATCGAAGGTTTTTTGGGTTAAAACACAAGGGGAAATGAAGAAGTTTACAACAGAAAGGCAGTTTCTCAGAATGTTTCCTGAAGATGAAGCTCAGCTAAAAGAATATATTGAAAAAAATAAAATTGATATTTATAGCTCTGATGACCTTCTAAAACTTGGAAAGTTTTGTAGTGAAATTCTAAAATAACCATAATCTACTGCTGATCCTGTTCCGGAATCGAAGTCTGAAATTTTCGAAGCTGATTATTCCACCTTCAAATTCACAAGTTCCAGTCTGGTGGTGGTGGCACGCAGGACTTTAATAACAATATTTCCTATCCTGATTATATCATTGTTATGCGGAATACTGCCATGATAGAACATTATCATTCCTGCAAGTGTTTCATAATCATCTGCTTCAGGTAGTTTAAGATTGTATTTTTCATTCAGGTAATCAGTTTCAATCCTTCCCGACAGAATATATTCACCTGCACTTATCACTTTTTCAATAAGATCAATTGTGTCGTGTTCATCTTCAATATCGCCGACAATCTCTTCCAGAACATCCTCAATTGTAACAATTCCCGAAGTTCCTCCGAATTCGTCTACAACAAGGGCAATATTCTTCTTTTCATCGACAAACAACTTCAGGAGTTTGTTTGCGGGCATTGTCTCAGGCACAATAGCAAGTTTTCGTATAGCCGTCTTTATATCAACAGGGTTCCTGAAAACATCCTTAAGCTCAAAATAGCCTGTTATGTTATCTATTGAATCCTGATAGACAAGGATCCTGGAATATCGTGTTGCTATAAACCTTTCTCTGAGTGCTTCAACACTGCTGTTTATTTCAACAGCTTCTATCTCAGTGCGGGGTACCATGCATTCCCTTAATTTAACATTTGAAAAATCCAGTGCATTCTGAAAAATTCTGATATTATTGTTATCTGGTTCTGATTCCTCGGGATTCTGATTGCTGTTATTCACAAAATGGTCGAGATCGACTTTGCTGAAGACAAGGTTTTCTTCTGGTTTATTCCTGGGTTTCAGCCTGAAAATCAACCTGATAAATAGATTTGAAGCGGCCAACGTAAGTTTACTGATCGGGTAAAAAAGGACAAAAAAGATAAGAGTAGGAATACTGAGAAACTTAAGAAAAAAATTCGGAGAGATTATAAAGATAGTTTTTGGAAGGAATTCAGCTACAAAAAGAATAATTGCAGTCGAAATCAGGGTACTTACAATAAGTATTACCAGATCAGATTCAATTACAGGTATTAGTAAGGGACTAAGCAGAGCTGAAAACAAAAGTCCATAAACAACAAGCGAGAGATTATTGCCAATCAGCATGGTAGCAATATATTGTCCGGGATGGTCTGTAAATATTTTTACAATTTCAGAACCGAAAACTCCTTGTTTTCTGTCAAGTTCAATCCGGATTTTATTCGAGGTAATGAATGCAATCTCCATACCCGAAAAGAATGCAGAAAATATAATTGCCACCAGTATTATGAGAATTCCGCTCATAATACAAAGTTAACTCTTTTTTCTCTGCTTATGTCTGACCCATGCGAAGAGAAAGGATATAAGAGCCATTATTGCAAAGAACCAGACTCTGTTGCCTCCTGTTGATGTTGCTAACCTTAATGCTATACCAACAGATAAAATTCCTGTTACGATCCAGATGATCTCAAGAATCAGCAATGAACTATTCCTCATCATTGAGAAATATTGTGGCACTAACTTTTCTTATACGGCGGTTAGCCAGTTTTGAGTCAGATTCGAATCCGGTTCCCATAACTATCTGGTCTTCATTGGTAATCTTTACAAAGCGATCGGTATGTATAAGATCCTTCTCCTGATCCCAGAAGAGCAACTCAGTCTCAAGCTTATCATTTTTCTCATTAAGAACAACAACGCTGTCTTTCAGTTCCCAGAGTTTGGTTTTCTCAGTATAACGGGCATATTTGGCAGTAACTGAACCGGTAACATATTCCTTGCCATCATAAAAGTCAACATTTATTCCCTCGCTGAATTCAGTATATGGCTCCTCCGAATTATCATATTTCTCAACCAGAGGAGTGGTAAGGATAAGGGTAATCTTCCCGGAATCTGCAACAATTGACTCGAAGTCTCTGGAGGATGCCGATGGATATGCCAGGTAATCTGATGTAGGGATTGCATCAATTTTCTTTTTGCAGGAAATTGAAACAGTTAGTATAATGCCAATCAAAGTGCTCATTAACAGGTTATTGAGCTTTATAGTTAGCTGATTCATACCGGATAAAATTTATTATCAGTTTTATTGGTATTTCTGTTTAAGAAACCACCAGTCATAAAGATTGAGGCTTACACCTACTGTAAAATAGTGTTCTGTATGCAACCCGTTTGTTGAAGATCCTGATCTCCTTGTATAATCAAAAAACAGATTCACTTTCGATAATGATCTAAGCATAGGGACTCCGATTCCCGCACTGGCACCAACCTCTTTTATCTGTTCTCCGTTCAGAATTAAGTAATTGTTCCCGCTATGTCCGCCTATCCGATATTCAAGTCTCCTTAAAAAGCTGTAATTTGAAAATTTCTCAGGAATATATTCAGCACCAAAAACAATCGATCTTGAATCAGCCGCATAACCCGACGAACCTGGAATCTTAGCAGTTGACCAGTTGGTAGTAATATAATCTAACCCGGCTGTGAATTTATTTGCTTTCCCGAATGAAATACCCAGCCTCATAGTTGCAGGGATAAAAGTAGATTTTCCAGCATCGGCATTCACTGAAATAGTATCCCTTGTATTGAAAGCTGTGTACCTGTAGATCAGATGCTCATAGTTGGTATTATATGATTTACCTGATGTCAGCGAGGCTCCGGCATTGATGAAATATTTATTACTCAATGCAGCATAGTACTGCAGGCCGTACTCAAAATTTATACCAGAAATTTCAAGTTTTTCCGAAGTATTGTTGTGGTAAACATGAGTATAGTTCTGATCATCAATAAAGTCGAACTGATTTAATCTGTTGATCTGTCCGAACAAAAGTGTCAGGTTGACTCCGGCTGAAAAGTTTTTTGTCAGGTTAATTCCTGTGCCCGCGAAAACACTTGTCAGACTCCCAGTTCCTGCATGATATGAACTAAACTGACCTACCAGCGGGTCATATTCAGGATCTGTTTTCAGAACGGACTCCATCATCTGGTAATATCCATTGCTGTAGGGGGCGATCCCGGCTGCAAAGCCCCATCCTTTTGCCAGTGGAAACCCCATAAGAAGATGATCAAAATTTCCGTCCTGGGATGAGTATGTTGAGGCGCCATCGGAAAGACGACTATGACTGTAATCCATTCCAAAATCGAAGACAAAAGAATTTGTATCAAGACTACTATAAGAAGCCGGATTTGAGTTGTATATGGATGTATTGTCTCTTAATGAAACTCCTAATCCTCCCATTCCCTGACTTCTGAAGGAACCAGTCGGTTCCAGTGAACCTATATTGAACCTGGAATAGGGGGAGTTTATGAGTTTTTGACCGTTTGTTGTAATTGCTAATGTGAACAGAAAGATCGAAAAAATAAGTATCAGTTTATTTCGCATTGTATTCTAAAATATAATTTAAACCATCAATCACAATATCAGGCAAATATGTGACCGGATAGTCGATTTTTTCCTTAAGATATCCGCTGTCGCCGCCTGTAAGTATTACTTTAAACTTCGTATGCTTTTTCTCAAACGTGCGAATATACTCATTTATTTCATATGTAACCCCTGTAATTACTCCTGCTGCAATTGCATCGGTTGTATTCCTGCCTGGAAATGAAAAGTTGTTTTCAAATGATACCAATGGCAGTTTTCCTGTAAACTTGTGCAATGCTCTGAATCTCATATTCAGTCCGGGAGAGATATTTCCACCCAGATAAACATCTCCGGAGAGAAATTCATAGGTGATCGCACTTCCTGCATCAATAATCAGTATTTCAGACTTTTTGAAAAGGCGAAATGCTCCGGCTGCTGCAGCAATCCTGTCTGTTCCCAGCGTTTCCGGAGATTCATATTCAATTTTGATAGGCAACCTTGTTTTATAGGTAAGAATATGAACTTCAGGAATTGTAACTGTCAGCAGATCAAAAATGTATTCAGGGGTATCTCGTACAGATGAGATAATTGCCCTGTCTATTTTAAAGGGAGCCAGCTTCTTTTCCAGTTTTTCACAACTGAACTCCTTTGACCTGAAGACCAATACTTTTTCCTCAGCATCAAATACCGCAAATTTTGTATTTGTATTTCCTATGTCGATAATCAGGTTCATTTTTATATTATAATTGTGCAAAGGTAATAAAGCGGCGTCTAAAAATAAATTTTAGTTTATTTTGGACTAAAGTCCTTTCTAATTGGAAAAATTCTGAACTGTCGTTTAAAACCGACGGTAATTAATAAATCAACTTATACATCTTGCTTATATACAATCAATTACCGTTGCCTTTAGCCAACGGTAAAAGACTGAAGAAGATAAGGGCTTTAGCCCAAAATGCTTTGATTATAGTTTTCCAGAATATTATTCAGAACATTAATCGCCCCTTTTACAGTTTTTACATCGGTGATCGTCAGACTTAGCCTCGTAGCCTTCTGTTTCATATTCATCCTGTGCGATTTCTTATTCACATAATTCATTATTGAAATAAAAATAGCACTTCTGTAAAACCTGGAATTAGGATCTGAGACGAAGTTGGCAATAAGTAAATTGTTCTTTAAAAGAATTTTTTCAACCCCAATCTTAATGGCTATCCATTTAATTCGGACTATGTCGAGAAGGGCTTCAGCCGGTGGGGGTATTGGGCCAAATCTATCCTTAAGCTTCGTCTCAAAAGCAATTAAACTTTCTTCTGAATCTATTTCATTTAATTCCTTATATAGCCGTATCCTTTCCGAAATGTTTGAGATGTATTCGTCGGGAAACATAATCTCAAGATCTGTATCAATCTGAAAATCGGTTACATAAGCTCTGATTTTTTCCTGTTTAACTGGGAGTGAAGGCTTTTCGTCCTTTATATCCGGTTCTTTGAAGTCCGATTCCCTTAGTTCAAGCATAGCTTCATTTAAGATCCGCTGATAGGTTTCAAAACCAACATCGGCAATAAAACCGCTCTGCTCACCTCCAAGAAGATTTCCTGACCCTCTGATATCAAGGTCTTGCATAGCAATATTGAAACCACTTCCGAGCTCCGAAAATTCTTCGATGGCCTTGAGTCTTCGCCGTGCTTCATGTGTTAATGTTGTAAGCGGCGGTGCAAGAAGATAACAGAATGCTTTTTTATTTGACCGGCCCACCCTTCCTCTGAGCTGATGCAATTCTGAAAGCCCAAAATGGTGAGCATCGTTAATGAAAATTGTATTGGCATTAGGGATATCCAGGCCCGACTCGATAATTGTGGTCGCAAGAAGGACATCATAATCGCCCTGAATAAAATCGTACATTACATTCTCAACATGTGGACCATCCATCTGTCCGTGTACAATTGCAGTTTTTACATTGGGGCATATTCTGTTTATGTGTGCCTCTATCTGCTTTATATTCTCAACCCTGTTGTGAATAAAAAAGACCTGGCCATTTCTTGAAACCTCATACTCGATCCCTTCTTTTATGATATCATCATTATACCCATATAATTCTGTAACTATCGGCATGCGGTTAGGCGGAGGGGTATTTATAATGGAAAGGTCGCGGGCTCCCATGAGTGAAAACTGGAGAGTCCTGGGAATTGGAGTGGCAGTAAGTGTAAGTGTGTCTACATTTGCCTTTATCTTTTTAAGTTTCTCCTTTACCGATACCCCGAATCTTTGTTCTTCGTCGATCACGAGCAGACCAAGATCCTTGAATTTAACATCCTGTCCGACAAGCTTGTGAGTACCAATAATTATATCAATCTTCCCTTCAGCCAGTTCAGCCAGGATCTTTTTCTGTTCAGCTGCTTTTTTATGCCTGCTGATATATTCCACGTTGCAGGGAAATCCTTTCAGTCTGGCAGAGAATGTTTTGTAATGCTGTAATGCAAGGATTGTTGTAGGCACAAGAACAGCAGTCTGCTTACTGTCTGTGGCCGACTTGAAAGCAGCCCTGATTGCAATCTCGGTTTTTCCGAATCCTACATCACCGCACACAAGTCTGTCCATCGGATGTTCGGCTTCCATATCTTCCTTCACTGCTACCGACGCTGTAAGCTGATCAGGTGTATCTTCATAGATAAATGATGCTTCGAGTTCCCGTTGAAGGTATGAATCTGGTGAAAATGCAAAACCGGGCGACGACATTCTTTTAGCATAGAGAACAATAAGATCTTTTGCGATATCCTTTACCCTGCTTTTTGTTGCCTGCTTAAGCTTTTGCCATGCACCCGAACCGAGTTTGTAGATTTTTGGCTCGGCATTATCTTTTCCTTTATATTTCGATATACGGTGAAGCGAATGGATGCCCACATACAGAATGTCATTATCTCTGTATACCAGCTTTATAGCCTCCTGTACCTTACCGTTAACCTCAATTTTTTCCAGTCCTCCGAACTTCCCTATACCGTGGTCTATGTGAACAACATAGTCGCCCGGATTCAGGCCTGTAAGTTCCTTGACAGAAATACTCTCTTTTTTTGTAAAGAAACCCCTTATCCTGAATTTGTGATATCTGTCAAATATCTGGTGATCGGTATATACTGAAATCTTAAGATCGTGATCGGTGAAACCGCTGTGTAGATTCAGAAGCAGGGATGTAAAGTGAACTTCAGGATTGATTTCAGCAAAGATATCCCGTAGCCTTTCAATCTGTGATTCGCTTTCCGAGATAATAATTGTTTCATAACCTTCTGATTCGTTGGAGAGAAGTTTATCTGAAAGCAATCCGAAGTTTTTATTAAATACTGGCTGAGGTTCGGAATGAAACTCAAAAACAGATGAAATTTCAGCAACTGAATTCCTTCCGAACTCCATTATTCTGAATTTGCTGCAATGATCGAAGAAATGGTTACCGGTCATAACAATCTCTTTTTTGTCCACAATCAAACCTGAGTCTTCCCTCTGCGTTGTTTGAAAATATATTCCGTTGATCTTTTCCTTTATAAATGCAGAATCCTCCATCCAGATGAGGGAGGAGGGAGGTAAAAAGTCGGTAAATGAATCACTGATTTCTTCAATTGAAATATCCTGGATATTAGGGATTACTGAAATTTGTTTGTGGATGCTAACCGAAAGCTGATCGTCGGTGTTAAAGGATCTTATAGTTTCAACTTCTTCACCGAAAAAGTCGATACGGTAAGGAAGATCAGCGGAATATGAGAATACGTCTGCAATACTGCCCCTGATTGAATACTGCCCCGGTTCATAAACAAAATCGGTCCTTACAAAATTGTACTCATGAAGTACCTCCTCAAGAAATTCAAGCGAGATTTTATCTCCTTTATTTATTATAAATGTGTTTTTCTTCAGATTTCGTTTACTAACCACCTTCTCCATTGCAGATTCGGGATAAGTCACAATTATCCCTTTTCTTTTGCCTGAAGCAAGGTGGTTGAGCACTTCTGTCCGTAAAACTATATTAGCTGGCTCAGTCTGCTCGTACTGAACTGATCTTTTGTAGGTTGACGGGAAGAAATATACAGATTCATCTCCTAAAAGTGATACCAGGTCGTTATAAAAATAGGCAGCATCCTCCTTCTCAGGTATCACAACTACATGAGTAGTCTGGGTCTTCTGGAATACCTGTGCCAGTATTACTCCCCTTGAAGAACCTGATAATCCTGTAATTGCTGAATTTTTAAGTTGATCAGAATTGACTGATTCAATCAGTTGTGGAAGAACAGGATGTAAATTGTAATGATCATTTATTTTGTTTTGTTTCATTAGCCGGAATTAACGGGCAAATTTAGCTTTCAGGATGCTCACTGCCAAGGAATGATTCTATTTTACTTACCATGTTTTTCGATCCGACATAAAACGGGGAACGCTGGTGCAAAGATATCGGATTAATATTCAGGATATTATGCTTCCCGTCCGAAGCTTTTCCTCCGGCTTGGAATGCTATAAATGAAATTGGATTACACTCATAAACCAACCTGAGTTTTCCGTTCGGAGCTGCTTCTGTTTCAGGATAGATGAATATTCCGCCTTTAAGAAGATTCCGGTGGAAATCAGATACCAGTGAACCTATATACCTCGACGCATATGGCCTGCCGGAATCAGCATCTTTTTCCTGGCAATATTTAATATATTTTTTCACACCGGCAGGGAAATGTATATGATTACCTTCATTGGCTGAGTAGATAAATCCGTTCTCAGGGGTCCTTATGTCAGGATGTGACAGGCAGAACTCGCCAATAGAGGGATCGAGAGTAAAACCGTTTACGCCAAAACCTGTTGAGTAGACCAGCATTGTTGATGATCCGTAAATGATATAACCCGCAGCTACCTGATCGGATCCCTTCTGAAGGAAATCCTCATTTTTTACTTTTTCTCCCCTTGGAGTGATCCTTCTGTAAATTGAAAATATAGTTCCCACGGAGACATTATAGTCTATGTTCGAAGAACCGTCAAGAGGATCTATACACACAATATATTTTCCCTTCGCTGCTGATTTGTCAGAAAAAACTATTTCATTCTGATTTTCCTCGGTAGCAACACCACAACACTCGCCGCTCGAAATCAGTGCACTTATAAAAACCTCATCGGCAAAAACGTCAAGTTTCTGTTGTGTCTCTCCCTGAACATTTATTTCACCTGATCGTCCTATGATATCAGTGAGTCCTGCTTTATTGATCTTTTTGTTCACCATTTTTGCAGCCGTTCCGATGTGATGTAACAGACTTGAGAGTTCTCCCTTTGCATAAGGGAAATCTTTCTGCTTCAGAATAATAAAATCATTTAATGTAGTCAGCTTATAGCTATTCATAATCGGTAAAATTAATTCTGACAAAATTAATAATAATCATCTGTATCTTAATTTTCACTTATTTTAATATTGGAATTATGATTTGGATCGGAAAGTATACTTTTAAGGCAAATTAGGATTCATGAAAGTTTATAAGTTTGGTGGTGCATCAATTAAAGATGCTGCAGGGATCAAAAATCTACTGGAAATTGTTTCGAAGGAGAATTCTGAACTGGTAATTGTGGTTTCCGCAAGTGGAAAAACAACCAATGCTCTTGAAGGTATTCTGAATGCATGGTTCGCAGATGATCCCGGGTATATCAATCTTTTAGATACATTGCTGGCATACCATTTTGATATTTTAAATGGTTTGATGTTCGAGCCTGAGAGTGATGCGGTCGGGCTTGTTTATGTGACAATAGAAACTTTAAAAGAGTATCTGCTTGAGGCTAAAAAGGAACAGTATGATTTTGAATACGATCAGGTTATTCCATTTGGCGAGCTATTGTCTGCAACAATTGTTTATGAGTATCTGAAAACCAGATTAAAAAGTATTGAATTTGTTGATATCAGAGATTGCATTAAAACGGACAATAAGTATCGGGATGCAAATATACAGTGGGAAGACAGTACCATCAGAACAAACACGATATTTAACTTTCTGAATACAAAAAATTATATTACCCAGGGTTTTATCGGAGGGACAGTTGATGGCGATAGTACAACTCTTGGACGGGAGGGGTCAGATTATACGGCGGCGCTCCTGGCAAATATGCTAAATGCTGAATCTGTCACAGTATGGAAGGATGTCCCTGGAATTCTAAATGCCGATCCTGTTTGGATGGATGAGACACACCTATTAGAGGAAATGTCTTATAGAGAAGCTGTTGAGATGACTTTTTCCGGAGCAAAGGTTATTCATCCTAAGACCATTAAACCATTGCATAACAAGAAGATTCCTCTTTATGTAAAATCATTCATCAACCCCCAGGCAGGAGGTACAGTTATTAAGTCAGATGCTTATATAAAGAAAGTCTTTCCTGTTTTTATCAAAAAAGAGGATCAGATACTGATTACGATACTGCCACGTGATTTTTCATTTATTATGGATGAGAACCTGAGTCGCATTTTTGATGTTTTTATGGAACATGGAATAAAGGTAAATCTTGTAGAAGCCAGTGCAGTCAGTATAGATGTATGTGTTGATGATGAGAGACGGAGGATCGATATTCTTATCGAGGATATGAGTACAGAATTTGCCATTGTCTATAATGAAAATGTTGAAATGCTTACTGTCCGGCATTACACTCCTGCTGCTGTTAATAAAATAACAGTAGGTAGGGAAATACTACTGGAGCAGAGAACCAGGAGTACAGTGAGATTTGTTGTGAGAAAATGAAGGATTGCTTCGTCCTCCTTCGTCGTCCTCGCAATGACTTACTAACCTTTTGTGTCTCGTCATTGCGAGGAGTGAGGCGATGAAGCAATCCTTAACCAGATAGCACTACCTGTCAAATAACAGCCTCTGCCCCCTGTAATCCTCCTTTATCAGCCCGTTATCATAAACAATTGTTCCATTCACGATTGTTTTAACAACTCTGGAGCTGAAAGTAGTTCCTTCAAAAGGCGACCAGCCGCATCCATATAATATGTTTTCCTTAGTAACATTCCACTGGCTTTCAGGATTTACAAGGCAGAGATCAGCTTTGTAACCTTCTCTGATAAATCCTCTCTTCCTTATTTTAAACAGAATAGCCGGATTATGACACATCATTTCGACAATTTTTTCCAGGCTGAAGGTTTTACGATGCCACAATTCAAGCATGACGACAAGTGAATGCTGAATCAACGGACCTCCTGACGGAGCCTTGAAATATGAAGACTTCTTCTCTTCCATCGTATGCGGTGCATGGTCAGTAGCAATTATATCTATTACATTGTTATTCACTGCTTTAATAAGTGCATCCCTGTCGAATACAGTTTTTATTGCCGGATTCCATTTTATTAATGATCCCTTTTCCGCATATGATGATTCGTCGAACCAAAGATGATGTACGCATACCTCGGCTGTGATTCTCTTTTGCGAGAGAGGGAGCTCATTGGAGAAAAGTTTCATCTCATCAGCGGTAGAAAGATGAAATATATGAAGCCTGGTGTTATATTCCTTAGCAAGTGTAATAGCAAAGGATGAGGAGGTGAAACATGCTTCCCTGCTACGGATATATGGATGCATGTTGAAAGGAACATTTTCTCCATATTTTTGACGATACAGTTCTGTATTTTTTCTTATAATAGATTCATCCTCGCAATGGGCGCTGACTGGCATCCGGGCCCTCTTGAAAAGTTCCCTCAGAGCAACTTCATTATCGACAAGCATGTTCCCGGTTGATGATCCCATAAAAACCTTGATCCCGCATACATTTGCAGGATCTGCTTTTAATACTTCATCAAGGTTATTGTTTGTGGCCCCGATAAGAAATGAGTAGTTGATTAACGATTTTTCTGATCCCAACTTGTATTTTTCATTCAGAGTCTCAAAAGTTACCGTCTGGGGAATAGTGTTTGGCATCTCCATGAATGAGGTCACTCCACCTGAAACAGCGGCTCGTGTTTCACTCAGGATATCTCCTTTATGAGTTAGGCCCGGTTCCCTGAAATGCACCTGATCGTCTATAATGCCCGGAAAAAGTAATAATCCTGTTGCATCAATAATTGTTGTGTTTCCGGGTATTTGCATCTCATCAGCACTACCTATAGCTGAAATGAGTTCATCAATAATGAGTAAGTCTCCTTTGGAGCTCTTCCCCTCATTGATTATTGTTGCGTTTTTTATAAGGAGGTTACTCATATATCAGGTTTTTGCTCCCCAACCCCCCCTGAAGGGGGGCTAACTTCCTGATTATGAATAAGAATTTTCTTCTTAATCGAGATTTAACCCCCCTTTAGGGGGGCAGGGGGGCGTTTATGTATATATATAATAAAGTATCCCTATTTCCTGGGATACTTTGAAAATATGCTTCTCAGCTTCATTCTTAATACACCCCAGAGAGCCTCGTTGAAAATACCCCCTGTCATTTTGGAAGCCCCAAGTTTGCGGTCGGTGAAAATTATAGGTACTTCAACAATTTTATAACCCATTTTCCAGGCAGTGAATTTCATCTCAATCTGGAATCCATAACCAACAGATTTAATATGTTCAGGTTTAATATTTTCGAGAACTTCCTTCCTGTAACATTTGAAACCGGCTGTTGTGTCCATTATCTTCATGCCGGTAATTAGTCTTACATAAATAGACGCCATATAAGACATCAGAACACGCGACAGAGGCCAGTTAACAACATTTACCCCGCTTATATATCTTGATCCGATCGCCAAATCCGCGCCCTCAATTTCGCAGGCATTGAAAAGCCTGACAAGGTCGCACGGGTCGTGAGAAAAATCTGCATCCATTTCATATATATAGTCGTAATTTCTGTCAAGGGCCCATTTAAATCCTGCAATGTATGCTGTCCCCAGTCCAAGCTTCCCTGGTCTTTCAATAAGGTACAGATTTGGAAAAGTTACCTGAAGTGATTTGACTATATCGGCGGTACCATCGGGGGAGTTATCGTCTATTATGAGAATGTCGAACCTGACAGGAAGGTTTGAAATGGCTCTGATAATAGCAGTTATGTTCTCTTTTTCTTTATATGTTGGGATAATAACAATGTTCGACATAGTTTGTAATTATACACGAAAATAGCACTTTTCAACTGACCTCAATTTAATTCACGAAATTATTTCAAAAAATAGATGAAAATATTTATCAATTTGTTTGGAAGGAATATTTGAAGCGCTATCTTTGTCGTCCCAAAAGTAAAATAAAAACTGTTTCGATTTATCGGTTCAGTGAGACAAAAGTTCTTTGAAATTATGAAGTAAACAACCAGACGAGATATGGAAATATCTTGTCAAGATAACTTGTTAGTATTTTGAATTGAGATTTCAGGATTGGTTTTTGTAAAGAGATTTAAGAATAAATTTTTACAATGAAGAGTTTGATCCTGGCTCAGGATGAACGCTAGCGGGAGGCTTAACACATGCAAGTCGAGGGGCAGCACGAGGTAGCAATACTTTGGTGGCGACCGGCGCACGGGTGAGTAACGCGTATG
>JANNKF010000247.1:0-8618 GCA_031396165.1 Bacteroidales bacterium
CTCGGGATTAATCCGTGGGTCGTAAGTTCTCCCGAGTCCTCGGGATTACCTGGGGAGCAGAAATACAGGAGATAATGAAAATTGTCTCCTTTTTTATTACTCGCTGTTTAGTAGATGTATTGCTAATAAAGTAAGAAATCCAATACATATAAGCTGAAGAGACACCTAATGTGCATAGGATTTCGTTTAGTCACTGGCTTTTGAATTTGCTGCAATCAGCTTCAGCAACTCATCCTTTTTTATCGGCTTTGTTAAATAACCTGTACACCCTGCTTCAAAAGCTTTTTCCTTGTCGCCGGAAAGTGCAAAGGCAGTCTGGGCTATAACACGTATATTACTATTGATGTTTAAAATCATTCTTGTAAGTTCAAGCCCATTAATATCAGGCAATTTAATATCCATTAGCACTATATTGATCTCGGGATGCTTTTTTACCAGTGCCAGAGCGTGTTTCCCTGTTACGGCATTTATTGTCTTAACGCTCCTCTTGAGAATCTCATTCAGATATAACCAGTTAACCTCTTCATCCTCTACAATAAGAACTGTCAGATCTCTTCTTATTTCAGGTTTTGCAACTTCTACCTTTTCACTTTTTTTCGGATTTTTCCCGGTTCTGAATGGAAGTCTGAACGAAAATACTGATCCCTTACCCAGTTCTGAAGTGACATGTATATCACCTCCCATTTTTTCAATATATGCCTTTGAAATTGAGAGTCCCAGACCAGTACCTCCATACTTCTTCGAGTATGAGGTTTCTACCTGCCTGAACCGTTCAAACACCACACTCTGTAGATCTTTCTTAATTCCAATTCCTGTATCTTCAATTTCGACAATCAGGTAGCCATCTTTCAGCTGACATCTCAAAGTAATTCTCCCTTCATGTGTAAATTTAACGGCATTGCTGAAAAGGTTGTCAAGTACCTGTCGAATCTTAATACAGTCGGCCTTAAAAAAATGGTTTTCTTTAAGTATCTCAGGCCACGGTTCAGTAACAATTTCAATTCCCTTTTCCCTGGCTGATGGGGTATAAAAGGAAATTACATCATCAATTAACTTAAGGAGATCAAATGAAGAATCAGCAAGAAGGATCTGCCCTGCTTCAATTTTTGAGATGTCGATTATGTCGTTAACAATATGAAGCAGCTGCTGGCAACTTGAATTTACAATAGTTACATATGAATCCCTGGTTTCTTTTGGTAGAGAAGTATCTGCCAGCATTAATGAAAAACCCATTATACCATTCATAGGAGTACGGATTTCATGGCTCATATTAGCCAGAAATGCTGATTTCAGCCTGTCGCTCTCTTCTGCCCTTTCCTTCGCCGATATAAGCTGTCTGTTACTCTCTATAATTTCTTGTTTTGCCTTTACCTGTTCAGTGATGTTCTCAAAAGAGACACCGACACAATTATCAGGAAGTGGGAATGCGTTAAATGAAAAAGCCCCTTCAATAATCCTTTTATCACTGTATGTGATATCCTCAAACTGCTTTGATATTTTTGTTCTTACTACGTTAGCATAATCGGAGGGAATCCCTCTTGCCCTGAGTCCCGGAAAGTTTTCATCGAGTGTTTTTCCTATCAAATCCTTTGCTGAGATGCCTGTAAGCCTTCCTGCAGCAGGATTAACCGCAATCATTCTCAGCGTGGTATCATCATCAGTCTTTTCAAGATGATAGATATACAAACCTGTCCTGATATTCATAAATATATCTGAAGCCTGCTGGAGTTCTTTATTTACCCTGAGGATCTCTTCATTCCTCATTTTGAGTTTCTCGTTAAGGATGGCATATTCATCATTCTGTGTCCTTAACTGTTCTTCTGTGTTTCTTTTGTCCGTAACGTCCTTACTTACAGAAAAGATCGCTTCAATACCATTCCAGATTCCCTTTGAAAAAATTGTTTCAACATAAACAGACTCTCCTGTACCGGATAATAGCGGAAGGGGACAAAAACTTCTTTTTCCTGTCAGATTTTCCTCAAGGCATCTCTCTGCATCATTCTGTCTTTCGGGGTGATAAAGAAAATATCTTGATTTTCCGATAATTGCTCTCTTCTTATAATGAAGTTTTGTACAGGCAGTATTATTCACTTCAATAATGATACCCTCAGTATCATAGATAAACAAAAGATCAGGAGAAGAATTAAAAAACGAAAAGAGGTTTTTAAGATCTTCTTCAGCGTACTTTTGTCGGTTCTCTATTTTCTTCTTGTTGTACAGATTATCAGGTATTTAATGCTTCAAAGATATGTATTATTATCATAAACCATTCTAATCATCACTTTAAAAATTCGTGATCACCTGTAAGTAGAAAATCACAGAAAATATCAACTATTTTCTTAAGTAATACTCTTTACTTTATAGCCTTTTAACCCAAAATAGAGTATGAAGATAAAGAAAGGGATAGGTGCAAAAAACCCGACAGACATATTGTACTTATCTGCTATCAGGCCCATTACAGGAGGAAAAACTGCACCGCCAACAATAGCCATTACTATAAATGAAGATGCTTTTTTAGTTTTTGGACCCAGATCTTTTATCCCCAGAGCAAAAATAGTAGGGAACATTATTGACATGAAAAAGAAAACACCATACAGTGCAATTAATGAAATCCAGCCTGCACCGATACTTACAACAGGTAATAACAGACAACACATGAGTGCGTAAAAGGCGAGTAGTTTTGTTGGTACAAAAAACCTCATAAGATAACTGCCCGACATACGTCCTATCATAAACAATGCAAACCCGATCGATAGGAAATAGGGCCCGTAGGCAACGTCGAAGTGCGGATTCTGGTTAACATCTGTAACAAAATTTATAAGATAGCTGAATACCCCAGTCTGAGCTGCCACATAGCAAAACTGTGCAATGACTCCCATTACAAAATGACGCTGTTTAATGAGTGGGACATCCTCCCCTGACTCTTCATTCTGCGTATCTTCTTCTTTGATCTCCGGCAATTTCGCCATTACAAATAACAGTGCCACCAGCAATACGATTCCTCCGATAATGCTGTATGGCAGTATCATGGAGCTTAGTTTTTCTCCTTCAGCACTGCTGTTGTTGCCATAAATAAAGAGCCCGATAAGAGGTCCGATAACCCATGCAAGTCCATTGAATGACTGTGAAAAGTTTATCCGTCTCTCAGCAGATTCTTTAGGTCCAAGTTTCGTAGTGTACGGATTCGCTGCAGTCTCCAGTGTTGCCAGGCCACATCCCATAATGAACAGGCAGATAAGGAAGATCCAGAACGATTCGAATGATGTTGTTGCTGCTATCAGAAATGCTCCGGAGGCAAAGAGCGATAATCCCAGGATGATCCCTCTCTTATATCCGAACTTTCTCATAAAGAAGCCGGCAGGCAGAGCCATACCGAAATAGGCCGTATAGACAGAAAACTGTATCATTCCCGATTGTGCCTTCGACATTTGAAGCATATCCTGGAAATGCTTATTGAGCGTGTCAAGCATTCCGTGAGCGATACCCCACAGGAAAAAAAGACTTGTAATAAGAATAAATGGAAGAAGGAAACCCTCGCTGACTAATTTTTGGCCCTTCCCTGATGAGGTGTTTTCGTTTGTCATATACAAAATTGTTTGGTATTACAAGATTGCTATGATTTCCGACTTTACCAAAATTTTATCTGTAAAAAAAAATTCCCTCAGATCCCACAGATCTACGCTGAAATTATCTGCGTTAATCTGCGTCATCCGCGGGAAAATATTTTTGTATAAAAAAAAGTATTATAATTACTACTTAACCAACAGGTTCACTTTAAGTTTGAAATCGTCAAATATTGTTTTATCTCCCAGATTATCGAAGAATGATCCAGATCCATAACGTACATTATATTTTGTCCTGTCAATAATTATGTTGGCATAAAACCAGACACCGTCATCTTTTTTCTGCATTGTACTCTTAAACTCGATTGGATTGGTCATATCCTTAATTGTGAGAGTACCCTTTACTACACCTGAACCCTTCTCAAAAGGGGTACTTCCGGTAATCACCAGTTTTGCTGTCGGGAACTTCGTAACTCCGAAAAAGTCATCGGATTTCAAATGTCCTTCAAGTTTTTCACTCGATTCAGCGTCTTTCAATGATGCCATATCGATTAAGAATTCACCGGATACCACTTTATTATCCTGCCAGTTTAACCAACCGGATTTCAGTTTAATTGTTCCATGATGTTCACCTGTAACTTTTTCCCCTAACCATAACAGGTTCGTTTTCTCAGTATCAGCATTCATTTTACTCTGTGCAACTGCAGATGTTACTAAAAAAGCTGACAATACAAAAAATAATAGTATTCTTCTCATTTTAATAAATTTTGAATTCCACAATTAAACATCAGGAGTTTACCTTTTGTTCAATCTTCATTAACATTTTTAAGGAGGAACGCAGCTAAGTGCTATGATACAGAATTTTACAGTTTCCGGATATTCAATCCGCCGCTTATCTCAAATTTCATGCCTGTCGAGAAATTCCAGTCACCACGTGCTATTGATGCTACAGCCTTACCAATATCTTCAGGAAGGCCCCATCTCTTCTGAGGCACCAGCCCTTCACTGATAAGCTTGTCATATTTATCCTTGATCCTTGCAGTCATGTCGGTCTGGATTACTCCGGGACGAACTTCAAATACAAGGATCCCTTCACGTGATAGTCTGTCGGCAAATACTGTTGATGCCATGCTCAGTCCGGCCTTTGAGATGCAATATTCTGCCCTGTTGGTAGAAGACATATCGGCTGATACCGAGGTAATAAAAACAATTACAGGATTATAAGTGGAAATCTGTGGTCTGAGCCAGATCATTTCCTTTGCAATCTTTTGTGCGAAAAAAACCGGACCTTTTAGATTAATGCTCATTACTCTTTCGTAACTATCCTCTGTCATGTCGAGAACATCGTTCCTTTGAAGCGGAGCTACACCTGCATTATTTATAAGAATATCAATCCTTCCGTATCTCTCAAGAATATTAGCTACCACCTCTTTTTGGCAGCATGTACATGAGATATCAAGTCCTATAGGGAAGAACTGTGAGCCCCTATTTTCGACTTCAAGTCTCAGGATTTCCATTCCTTCACTTTCCACTGAACGGGCTATAGCAGCAATATCGTAACCTTCGGTTGCTAAAGCTATTGCAACCGACCTGCCTATTCCTCTGCTGGCCCCTGTAATGACAGCTACAGGTTTGTCATTCATACGTAAAGTTTATTATCAGGTTTACAGTAAATTCGGCTTTAAAGGTAGTAATTTGCCAGACTTTGTCAACTTTTGATAAAAATATCTTGAATATAATCTCTCCAGACTCTTTCAAACCAGAGATCCTGGTCCGGGATCTCCCTTACTATTGACAAATTCAGGCTGGTTTTCTTATCCGCAAACCGGGCTTCAAGAACCTTCCACTCAACCTCCCTGTCGTACCTGCAGAGCTCGGGTACCAGATTCTCTTCAGTATCTGATACAATATATGATCCACGGCTTCTGCCTCCGTTAATTATATAATGATTAATGGCATTAAGATATACCATGTGTGTAATACAATGATCTAAAAGTAAAAATGAATCTGCCAGCTCACCAACCGATTCGGCTCCGATTTCATCTTGTAATTTCTGTAACACTTCTGATGCCTTTGTCGCTGCCTCTCCTGCTTTTTTTCTGTTTCGAATGATTCCACCCGCTTCTGACATTCTTTTCCTGATATCACCCAGATACCTTTTATTAGCTTCACTGTGTCCTTTACTTACCCAACTCTCAGCCAGATTAAGTGTACTTTTTACACTTTCAATTGTTTCAGCAACAAACTCATTCAGAATGCGGGGTTTGACATTATATTTTTTTGAAATATACATAGCTGCCCGGTAGCTGCCGACCTGTCCGGAATTCAGGGCCGATCCGCCCGGTCGGTACACCCCGTGTGAGCCATTAACTTCACCTACAGGGAAAAGATGCCGCAGATCAGACTCCCACCAGATATTTGCCTTGAGTCCGCCATTATTATGCTGTGCACAGACGGCAATCTGCAACAAGTCATTCTCAAGATCAATTCCATGTTCTTTGTAAAGGTCAATTGCAGGAGAATTTATTGCCCGTAACCTTTCAAGAGGATTACTCTTAAGTGCTCCTGATCTGACCAGATAGTCCTCAACTTCAAGGTCAAGATTCTTTAGGGAAAAAGATTCACCCTTTTTAAATGACGGATTATTTGTGTAATCGAGAAATACCAGTCTTCCCTTCTCATTTATCTCCCTGTTTACCAAAAGATCTATTAATGACGAGCCATAGTCCTTTACTTTACGGGGGTCGAACGGCCACTGGTAACCTTTAAGAAAGATTGCCCTGGTAAGGGTTCTGAGATCCGGAAAAAACTCATTTAGAAATTCTTTCCTGTCGCCCAGATTTTTATCTGTGGAAATATACCGGGGTATTGCCTGTTGGTAGCTTCCTGAGAGGTTCCATCTGAATTTAAGAGAGGCTATCCCAAACTGCGATTCTGTAAGGTTCTGAGCGGTAGCACCGGCATTTAATGCCATCCCGATAGAACCACTTTGAGAATGTGGATAAACTGATGCTTCATAGATCCCGGCAGGTCCTCCTGTCCCGAGTACAACATTTGTCGAGTTGAATAATACAAATGCTTTTTTAGGATCTTTTTCTTCTGTATTAATAGCAAGTGCTCCGACAACATTTTCTCGGCGCTTATCGGTTAACAGGGAAATGCAGTGATGATGGTCAAGTATTCTAATTGAGCGATGTTGTACTTCCGCAGCAAGTACCTCGAACATTTTCCTGCTGGTATATGGTCCGACCGAGGTTCCTCTGGCCCTGGTATCGTGATCTGTTTTATATCCTGCCCACGAACCATACATGTCATGTGGAAATTTAACACCCAGGCTCACGAGGTTAAAAAATGCCTGTACTGAACCCTGTGCCTCACAGAGAGCAATATCTCCGTGCATACAATGACCGTTAAAAAGATCTTTTGCCATATCTGCCACTGAATCAGGTTCTTTTCCGCTGAGAGACAGTTTATAATAGGTTTGCTTATCTGAACCGGCATTATTTGAGGTGCCTCCTCCCAGCAGAGAAGTTGCAATTAGAATATCTTCCTGACCCATTTTATGAAGTTGAACCGCGGCATTCAACGATGCGGCTCCGCTACCGATAATGAGCGTGGTAGTGCTGTAAGTTCTTATATTGTAGCCATTTATTTTGAGGATTTCACTTTCCATCGGCAATAAGCTTTTTTAATTCATTGCCGTAGATCTCCATGTCGCGTATCACACATCCTCCCGGACGAAAATTCCGGATAAGCCTTGTGCATCCCGAACAGGTGATACAAACTTTAGAAGGGTCCGCTTTACTGGTCCTGATAAGATCAAGCGGCATATCAGGGTAAGCAAAAGAGCTTCTTCCAAATCCTATGAATGAAGCATCGCCTTTTTTGAGAACAGCAGCACCCACATTCGGTGCATACTGCCTGAGCCAGGAATATGCTGATCCGACAAACTTTATTTCCGGAAATTTCTTCTGGAAAACCGATGTCCCGTTTATCATTTTAATCACTCCCAGCATTGGATGCTCCTCAGGCAACTGCTGGCCGGGCAGCGGGTTATCATAGGGTCGGGTTACATGTGGATTAAAGTATGGGCTTCCCATACTTATATTAATAAGCTTAATGCCCCTTGATATAAGCAGCTCTGTCAATAATAGCGGTTCAGAAAAATCAGGCTCACCTTTTTCACCGATTCCAAAGCCTCCCCGGTAATGATCTGAAATATTTAGTCGCGTTGTGATTATAACTCCCGGAACTTCGGCTTTAATTCTGTCGATCGTTTCAAGCATGAACCTGAACCTGTATGATGGTTCTTCACCTCCATAAATACTGTTTTTTCTTGATTTTGCTGCAAGCATCTCTATCATCAGGTAACCATGGCACGCCTTTATATCTATAGCATCAAATCCAGCTTGTACAGCCAGTTGTGCAGCTTCTATATATTGGTCCTGAATTTCCTTAAGCTCCTCATCTGTAAGAATATGTGGCGGAGTCTTGTCGAGAGTGGTGTTCAGCGATGCTACCTGGGGATGTGAAGTGCCATCGGGTTTGCTGTATCGACCCGAGTGGGTAAGCTGAATAACCAGAAGAGGTGTTATTCCTTGTTTGTGGGCAGCACTTCGCACTTCATCATTAAGAGCGGCAAAAACATCAGAATTGTCTTTGTTTATCCAAAGTTGGTTAGGGTTTGACCTGCCCTCCCAGGATACCGAAACAGCTTCATACCAGATCATTCCGCTGCCACCGCCTGCGTAACGCAAATAACGCCTTCTTGTCAGAAAAGAAGGAGAACCGTCCGTTTCCGAGTCGTATCCTTCCATAGGCTGGACAATCAACCTGTTTTGAACAGTAAATCCTTCTACATTTTCAGGTTGTAAAAGAGGTGAAATATCATCAAGGTAAGGTAATTCGAAGCCCAGCTCCAGCGCCTTTCTTATTATTTCCTCTTTTGTCTTATACTTAAACCTCTCGTGCATTGAATTCTTGTTTCTTTACTATCATTAAAATGATGATAAAGATAATAAGAATGCTAATACATACCACCGCCACCGCCACCGC
>JANNKF010000289.1:0-1997 GCA_031396165.1 Bacteroidales bacterium
TTGAAATCGTCAGTGTGAGCGCAGCCGAACCCTGACGATTTCAACCAGCCCAACCTTCCCTGTCGAGATTACGGTAGTTAATTGCTTCGGAAATATGCTCGGAAGTTATATAGTCCGACTCTGCCAGATCGGCAATCGTCCTGGCAACTTTAAGGATACGGTCATATGCTCGTGCCGATAGTCCTCGTACTTCCATTGCGGTCTTCAGCAATCTCCCTCCGGTATCATCGAGCTGGCAAAATTTTCGTTGCATCGAGGACGACATCTGTGAATTTGAATAAACCCCTTTAACCGCCTCAAACCTCCTTGCCTGTATGGCCCTGGCTCTTACCACACGTTCGCGTACAACAGATGAATGCTCTACCTTACATGAATCAGAGAGCTTATCATAGTTAACAGGAACAACCTCGATATGTATATCAATCCTGTCAAGCAATGGTCCGGATATACGGTTAAGATACTTCTGCACCATACCAGTAGAACACATGCACTCTTTTTCCGGGTGATTATGGAATCCGCACGGACAAGGATTCATGGATGCTACCAGCATAAAACTTGCAGGGTAGTCGCATGTGGATTTTGCCCTGGAAATTGTAATAACCCTGTCTTCAAGGGGTTGTCTCATTACTTCAAGCACAGACCTTTTAAACTCAGGCAATTCATCAAGGAACAACACTCCGTTATGCCCCAGGGAAATTTCCCCCGGTTGGGGATATGTGCCACCACCAACCAAAGCGATATCAGAGATTGTATGATGTGGCGACCGGAATGGCCGCTTTGTCATAAGTGCTGTATGATCATCTATTTTACCTGCCACCGAATGAATCTTGGTTGTTTCAAGCGCCTCCTCAAGGGTCAATGGTGGTATAATAGTCGGAATGCGTTTGGCAAGCATTGTCTTACCCGAACCAGGAGGGCCAATCATAATTATATTATGGCCGCCTGCAGCTGCAACTTCCAGTGCCCGTTTTACATTTTCCTGTCCGCGAACATCAGAAAAATCGACATCATACAAATTTGACTCACTGGAGAATAATTCCATGAGATTTACTCTTACAGGACTGAACTTACGGCTGCCGTTGAAAAATTCTACAACCTCTTTCAGGTTTTCCATACCATAGACGTCTATCCCCTCGACAACTGCAGCTTCACGGGCATTTTTCGTAGGAACGATGACTCCCTTAAATCCTTCTTCCCTCGCCCTGAGGGCAATTGGCAGAACTCCCTTAACGGGCTGCAATGTTCCGTCTAATGATAGTTCTCCCATCAATACAAATGATTCGATTTCACCTTTTATAACTTCCTCATCTGCAATAAGAATTCCCATGGCAAGTGGAAGATCGTAAGAAGAACCCTCCTTCCGTATATCTGCCGGAGCCATGTTAATAACAACCTGTTTCCCCGGCCAATTGAAGTCCAGAGCACGAATAGCTGAGGCAATCCTGTGCTGGCTCTCTTTAACGGCAGAATCAGGCAACCCGACAAGAAAAAACTGTACTCCACGCGAGACGTTAACTTCAATTGTTACCGTCACGGCATCAATACCGGTTACGGCGCTGGCAAATGTTCTTACTAACATAGTGATAAGTTTTAGCACGAAACGAAACACTTATTCAAATGTAGGAAGAATAATGATAAAAGACAAATGGGAAAAGATAAAAGTTGAAAAGTTGAAACAAAAAAACCCGGGAGATTTCTGAAATTCCCGGGCTTTGTTTGAGTTATATTATTCTACATCAGGATATTACGCGCATACTGAACACATAACCTGGTCTCTTTTACTGCATTCGACCATGATTTGATATCATATTCGAGCTCAATGTCGAGCGGGATATCCCATTTTTTCTCTTTCAGGAGAAGAAGAATGTCGGTAAGAGGTGTTTCTCCCTGTCCCCAAACCTGGTTCATATTTGGAGGAGTCGTTTTCGGACCGGTGTTATCCGTTATATGAATACTTTCTATCCTGTCGTGATACTTTTGTATTATTGTTTTTGGAT
>JANNKF010000301.1:0-1630 GCA_031396165.1 Bacteroidales bacterium
CTGAAATTGTAACATCTGTTGGGATGGTTACTGAACTGGTCCATTTATAAAGGCCTGGTGTAAGTGTTTTGCTTCCAATACTTCCTGCTCCAAGATTCAAAAAGTTCGGGTTTGAACGTCCTGCAGCGTCAGTGTATGCAGCTTGCATGTCACCAATAGCAGTAGTTAACATTGAAGCACTGGTCACTCTGCAAGGCAGTGGACCTGCAGCATCGACTGTGTAAATATTCCCTGTTACTTCTGCGCAACTTACCAGAAGAGCTGCCCCAGTAATAGGACTTGTTCCAATATCTCCCAGAATAGCAGATTTATAAACATCAGTAATTCCTGTTTTTGAAAGAATTGCAAAATTGCCTGCAACTCCAAGATTTACAGCTGCTAATCCCTCACTTGAAAGAAGTTCAGCCGATTTCATTTCTGGATCCAAGCCTGTAGATAAAGCATCTGACTTTATTACTGCTGACACATCTGAAGATAAAGCTGGATCATTTAAAGACAGATCCTGATCTTTTGTACAACTTCCCATTAATACCACAAATACCATTGCTGCGATTGGGAACACTTTTTGAAGTTTCATAATTAGTTAATTTAGTTTGTGACAAGATTATCACACCCCAAAGGTGACCCCTTTAAATCATGAAATGTTGCACATTTAGAGGGATAAATTGCAAGTTTTACATATTATCTTTCAATTTAAATTGTATCAGAAACAAAAAGAGGTTGCCAATGCGGCAACCTCTTTCTTAATAACATCGACCAGAAAAGAAAGGTCTTTTTTTCGTTATTCAGCATTTTGTTTTTCAAGAATGATATACGTTTCCTGAAGTTCTCCGCAGGCTTGAGTAACAACATTATCAAGTTGAATTACCAAATCCGGAACTTCATCCAGGTGTTGCTGAGTCCTTGCATATTCCTGAATTTTTCTTGCAATGTTTTCATAATCTTTATGAATACCCACAATTATAAATGAAGGTATTATTTTATGTACAACAGAACCTAATAAATCCCAATCTTTATCATACATACTCTGTTTCAATTTACTTACCAAAAGCGGGGTCTGATCAAAATAAAGTTTAATCATTTCCATCATAAGGACAGGATTAGACTTCGTACAGCGATTCAGATAAGCAAGGTCGGTGCATTTTAGAGTTTTGGTAAAACTGATTTCATGCTCAGGATATGTATTAACCAGTAATTTCTTTTTTACTAAACCAACTATTTTACTATACAATAATCTTTCATCGGCAGGTTTTGTTACGTAATCATTCATGCCAACAGATTTGCATTTTGCTAAATCAACTGTTGTTACATCGGCAGTTAATGCTATGATCGGGATATCAGAATTCAATTTATTCCGAATGTATTCCGTAGCTTCAAAACCATTTATCTCAGGCATCTGTAAATCCATCAGAATGATGTCGTAAGATTTTGCTTTTAGCTTTTCTATAGCTATTGCACCGTTGTCGGCAATATCATCGAAGACAATAAGATGGTAGACATGAACCTCTCCAACAACAAACTCATCGATCGGGGTATCCGTATGATCATGCAAAAGCTCGACTGCACCTACGAAGAAGCCAAATCCCAATTGGAAACACACGGCTCCGTTAGAAAAGCCTTACAATAAACG
>JANNKF010000320.1:0-9946 GCA_031396165.1 Bacteroidales bacterium
TGGTTGGTATTGCGACCAATTACGTAAAAGCCGATTTTCAACTTTCAGATACAATGGCAAACCTGTTGCCCTCTATGGTTTTCTTCTGGTTTCTTGTAGGTTCAGTTCCTACCGGATTATTAATGAATAGAATAGGGAGGAAGAACACTGTTCTGCTGAGCCTAACCATAACCCTTCCGGCCTTACTCATTCCAATATTCAGTTACTCTTTTGCCTCAATGTTGATTTCCTTTACTCTTCTGGGCATAGGCAACACAATGATACAGGTATCATTAAACCCTTTACTTGCAAATATTGTTGATGAAAAAAGAATAGCAAGCACCCTGACATTTGGACAATTTGTAAAAGCGATTGCCTCTTTTGTTGCTCCAATTTTTGCTGCGTGGGCCGTTGTCAGGTTTGCCGACTGGAGAATGATTATGTTTCCGGTATTTTCTATAGTATGTTTTTTCGTTTTGCTCTGGCTGTTTTTTACAAAAGTTGAAGAAAAGAATATTGAAACTAAGGTAGCATCCTTTACCGAGTGTTTCTCCCTGCTCGGAGATAAAACCATCCTTCTGCTTTTTTTAGGAATTATGGCTCATGTCGGACTTGATGTGGGTATCAACACTACCGCACCAAAACTACTCATGGAACGTCTGAACATAAGCCTTGCCGATGCAGGATATGCAACGAGTTTTTATTTTATTTTTCGTACCACAGGTTGTTTACTCGGAGCCGGTTTGCTGGCTAAATTCTCAGCAAAAAAAGTTTTTATTGTAAGTGTGAGTATGATTCTCATCGGTATATTATGCCTGTTTGCCTCTGATAAAACTATTTTATACTTTGGTATTGCCCTGTTTGGACTTGGTAATGCGAATATCTTTCCTGTTATTTTTACACAGGCACTTATACATAAGCCAGAGTCTAATAATCAGGTTTCGGGATTAATGATCATGGGTATTTTTGGAGGAGCTGTTTTTCCATTGATTATGGGTGTTTCGTCCGATTTTATGGGTGGCCAGTCAGGGGCACTTTTTGTTCTGCTGGTTGGTGTTGCATATCTGTTTACTATTTCCCTTTCCACTTTGAGGAAATAATAATAAAAACAGATGAGAAAAGTGAGAGTAATTTTTCTCATAATCTTAACCGGTTCTCTCTTAATATGGGAGAACCGTCTTTTTTCACAGAGCTATCCTTTCAGGGAATATACTGTAGGCGATGGCTTACCACAAAGTCAGAGTACAGGAATATATCAGGACAGCAGGGGTTACCTCTGGATCTTAACAAAAAATGGTCTTTCTCTCTTTGATGGTGTTGAATTTGTGAATTTTTTTAAAAAAGATGGTCTGGATTTAAACACAATTAATGATGTCTTTGAAGATTCAGATGGAAATATCTATGCCATATCACAGAATGGATTATCGAAGTTCAATGGAAGGAAATTTACATATTACCCACCCCCAGCAGGTCAGAAAAAAATTGATTATGCCGGAGGATATAACCCCGGAATAGAAGGTGATATATTATTGTTGGGTTTACCCGCCGACAGTAAAAAAGGAAGGTTAATTAGTTTTGAAAATGGAAAATATACTGATTACTCAGCTAAATTCATAAATCTTGATACCACTGATATCAAATCTTGTGAATACGACTATACATCAAATGAGTTTTTTATTCTCGATAAATTTGGATATGCTTATACTTGGAAAAATGATATATTGAAAAGGATTTCAGATCTTAATTTTACCAACATTGTCTACGAAAACGGTAAAATAGGATTGTTGGCACAAGGTATCAGGTTTCATTATTCAAAAAATAGATTAGTCAGGATTCCTGAGAAAAGCTCCTCGGAATGGCCGTGGGACTTAGAAAATTCCAAATTTGAACCAGCAGATTTTTTCAGCATATTGACCCGGAAATCTGATGTTCTGAAAAATACTCCCTACGACATGATCACAAGTTATATTGTTGATAATGAAAGTAATGTATGGATAGGCACAGAGCAAAATTTTTTCCGGCTTATCTCTACTGCATTTTCCTCATTTAGTTCTTCTAATGGACTGATAAAGAATATATGGTCACTTTCTCAGGATAAGAAGGGTCATATTTGGTTTGGCTCATTATATGGAGATCTTCAGGAGTATGACGGGAAACAATTCCACCTGAGAAACGATTATAAACCACTATTTAAATCAGGTGTTGGATTCTTCAAGGGTAGCAGAATGATGTCGGATGGAGATGTTTACTTTTCTACAAATCAGGGAGTCCTCATCTGGGACGGTAAATCATTTTCAAGATTAAAAGGCATACCTGAAGATTCCCAGGTATGCTGCATTTATGAGGATCCTGTTAATAAATGTGTATTGGTTAGTACACATGTTGGCCTTTTTAAGTTTGATGATGAGGTTGTAACTGAATATAAGGAGTTTAATGATGAGTCACTTGGTGTGATTGAAGGGATCGTCAGTTGTGGAAATGGAAAATATTGGCTTTCAGGTCATAAGGGCTTGATGCTTTTTGATGAAAAACAAACTATCCATGTCACCGATAGTGTTTTGCCTCAATCCTTAACTTATACTCTGGATTTTGACTCTCATGGTGGATTATGGGTTACATCAGAAGAGGGTCTGTTTTACAAAAACAGTAATTCAGCAAAATTCATTCATGGACTTCCGGAGACTGCAAACCAACCGGCAAACAGTCTGATAGTAATGGATAGTTCATATCTTCTGGTCGGACGAACTACGGATATTTGCATTATTAATCTTGAAAAATTTTATGCCAAAGCTTCCGACTATTTCAAAATTTATGATAAAAGTGATGGATTCTCCGGTTATGATTGTCTCGATAATGGCATCATAAAAGATGGCAAAGGAAGGATTCTTATTCTAACTTCCGGAGGTGTTGATGTGCTTGACCCTAAGTATTTAAAGATAAACAGGTTTCCACCGGGAACTTATATTAAGTCAGTGGAAGCTGTAACCGATAGCCTCACCTGGGAAATAATTAATGATCCATCACTATTTTATAACAGGAATCAGGAGTTAAGTCTTAAGAGAGATCAGAGCACAATCCGGATAAGTTTTATTGGGATTTCGACTACTAATCCGGAAAAAGTTACATATCAGTACCGTTTATCGGGCTACGAGGAAAAATGGTCAGCACCCGGAAAGGGAAGAAAAGCTGTGTATGAAAAATTACCACCTGGTAATTACTCGTTTCAGGTAAAAGCGTTTAACGCTGATGGCATAGGAATGGAACAACCTGCTGAAATAAGTTTCAGGATAAAGCCGGCTTTATGGCAGACTATTATGTTTAAATCGATTGTCTTTTTATTAATAATTGCTGCAACTATTCTTTCTACCCTGAAACTTATGAAATACAGAGTGCAGATAAAAGCTGAAAAAAGCAGGCTTCAGGCTGAACTGTCACAACTCCATATGGGCTCTGTATTGAAGCAGTTCGATCCGCATTTTACATTTAATGTTCTCTCCTCTGTGGGTTCGCTTATTATGAAAGGTGAAAAAGAGCTTGCTTATGAATATTTGCTAAAGCTTTCGGCTCTGTTAAGGACAGTTGTAAGTGATGGTTCAGCTATAATTAAACCATTATCGGAGGAACTTGATTTTGTCAGAGGATATTGTGAAGTGCAAAAATTAAGGTTTAAGGAGAGGTTCAACTGGAGTTTAAATGTAGATAAAAATGTTGATCTGCAGATTGAGGTTCCGAAGCTTACTATTCAGATCTTTGTCGAAAATGCAATTAAACATGGCATTGAGCCCAGAATAGGGGGCGGAAGGGTTGATATTGGCGTGCAAAATATTGGCACAGGTCTCGAAATCAGGATTATAGACAATGGTATAGGAAGAGCAGCAGCAATAGCAGGGAAATCATCAGGGACAGGAAATGGCATTAAGCTGATAACCCGGCTTTTTGCTCAAATGAATACCGGAAATAATGAATTAGCAACGGTGGAATTATTTGATCATGTTGATATTAATAACAAACCCTCAGGAACCGAAGTAAGGATTTTCATCCCGGATAGTTATAGTTTTGGATTCAATTAACAATTATAAAAAATAAGTGTATGATTAACACTAATTTGAAGGCTGTAATTATTGAAGATGAATCAGAGTCGCTGCAACTGCTTAGTAATCTAATTCTTGCGAATGGTAATGCAGTAGTGACCGGATCCACATCCGACCCGCAAAAAGCGATCAGTCTTATTTTATCTCTGAAACCGGATATTCTTTTCCTCGATATTAAAATGCCGGGAAAAAGCGGCTTTGAAATCCTGGATGATCTGAAGCAATTGAAATCTGTCAACCCATACGTTATATTTACAACAGCATTCAACGAATTTGCTATTAAGGCTTTTGAATATGCTGCTTTTGATTACCTGTTAAAACCAATTGAACCTCAACGACTTAATGAATCTATATTAAGGTGTATTGATTCAAAACGGACCGGAAACGCTCAGAAAACTGAAATACTGCTAGGTTCATTCAAAAAGCTAATGTTCCGGAGTACATCAGGGATTGTCTTCATTGAACCCACTGAGATAATTTATATTGAGGCTGCCGGGAACTATTCAGTGTTTCATCTGAATTGCAACAGAACAGAGACAGTAACAATGCTTCTGGGGAAAATAGAACCCATGCTCTCGGAAGAGAAATTTTTCAGGATAAGCCGCTCGTTTATAATTAATACAAACTATCTGAAAAAGATCGATTCGAAAAATAATCAATGCATACTTTCCAATAGCGGAACTGACCTCCGGTGTGAAATCTCACACGACCGTATACCTGCTTTGGTGGAAAAGATGAAAATGATTCAGTGACTAAATAATCCTTTCCGGTTACGAATTTTGCCTTTCCGGTGAATAGTTTTTTTATTCAGCGGATACTGAACTATTTTTGTTTTACTTATTCTATAAACATTTTAACTGATGAAACTGAAGAAAAATATAGCTACTAGTGAAGCAGGGTTAATCTTCAATCCCGGTACCGGCGACTCCTTTTCAGTTAATGCTATCGGCAGCGAAATACTTGCACTCCTGAAGGAAAACAGATCACAACAGGAGATCGTTGATCTCTTTTCATCCAAGTATGATTCAGAAAAGAATCAGCTTGAACGTGACATGGATGACTTCTTTGCCCAGTTAACAGATTATAACCTTCTGGATAAATAACTAATATGACCCCTGTTAAAAAACTTAAAATTGTTGTAGCTGTAACTGCACTTAATGCAGTAGATAGTCCGGGTCCGGGTATTGCAGTCATCAGGGCAATTAGAGAATCTGATGATTATGATGTAAGAATTATCGGCCTCGCATATGAATCACTGGAACCCGGTATTTATATGCACGATATTGTCGATAAAACCTATCAGATCCCATATCCCTCGGCGGGTACTGATGCTCTGTTTGCAAGGATTTCGTATATACACAACATTGAACATATCGACGTATTGATTCCAAATTTCGATGCTGAACTTTTCAATTTCATAAGGTTGGCTCCGGAACTGAGGAAACTCGGAATAAATACATTTATGCCTGATCAGACGGAGTTTGAATCGCGGGATAAAATAAATCTGTTTGCCTTCGGGAAAAAGAATGATTTACTCATGCCAGCCGATAAGGTTGTTTCACGAATTACTGAAATTTCCGACGCAGCTAAAAAATTTGGTTTTCCACTTGTAGTAAAGGGCAAGTTTTACGACGCACTAATCTGCAATACTATTGAGCAGGCTGAAAAAGCGTTTTATAAACTTCAGGCCAAGTGGGGACTTCCAATAATAATTCAGGAGTTTATTTCAGGTACGGAGGTAAATATTGCTGCCCTGGGCGATGGTAAAGGAAATACCATAAGTGCTGTACCTATGCGGAAGCTGTATATCACCGATAAAGGGAAAGCCTGGGCTGGAATTACTATTGATGATCAGATGCTTGTTGATCAGGCAGTAAAGTTCATTAAGTCCACGAAATGGAGAGGTGGTTGTGAACTTGAAATAATGCTCACATCCGATCGGAAACCCTACATCATGGAGGTAAATCCCCGCTTTCCGGCCTGGATCTACCTCACAGCGGCTGCAGGTCAGAACCAGCCTGCCACACTCGTAAAGCTTGCGATGGGGCAGAAGGTGGAACCATTCAAAAATTTTGAAGTCGGAAAGGTTTTTATCCGTTACTCCTGGGATATGGTAATTGATATTTCCGAGTTCCATAAACTATCCGGATCAGGAGAATTATAAAAAATCAACAAATACGTGATATGGAAAAGTTGAAGTATGAGCGTCCTGTAATAAAAAAAATGAATACCGGCTTAATGAATAAGTTCGGTACACGTACAGAATATGAGCCTGTTACACATATTGAAGGTATTTCAGTGAAATCTTTGATTAAGGATTACGGATCACCTCTTTTTGTGCTTTCAGAAAAGCAGATCAGAAGGAATATTCAAAATGCCTCGAGAATTTTTAAATCACGGTATCCCAGGGTGCAGTTTGCATGGTCGTATAAAACAAATTATCTGAATGCAGTATGCAAAATATTTCACCAGGAAGGTTCCTGGGCGGAGGTTGTTTCCGGATTTGAATACGATAAAGCCCTCGGTAATGATGTTCCCGGGAATAAAATAATCTTTAATGGCCCCGATAAATCAGATAAGGAACTCATCCTTGCAGCTAAGAATAATTCACTTATTCATATTGATCATTTTGATGAGCTTTTTACACTTATCGATCTCAGTGAAAAGCATAATCTGAAACCAAGGGTTGCCATAAGAGTTAATATGGATACTGGAATATACCCAAAATGGGACCGTTTCGGGTTTAATTTTGAAAACGGCCAGGCCTGGAACGCCATTGTAAGGATCATGAATGATAAAAACCTTGATCTGGTGGGTCTTCATTGCCATATAGGAACTTTCATGCTCTCCCCGGCTGCATACTCGGTTGCGGCAACAAAATTGTGTGAACTTGCGTTTAGCATAAAAACAAAATACAGCAAAACAATTCAGTATCTCGATCTGGGTGGCGGATTTCCTTCAGTAAATACATTAAAGGGTGCATATCTGCCAGGATCAGACACAGTGCCTTCTATTGATCAGTTCGCCGACGCTATTACAAGTGTAATTCTCGGATTCGGGTTTAAGCAGGAGGAGTTGCCTTTGCTTATCCTGGAAACAGGACGTGCATTGATCGATGATGCCGGTTTTCTGCTCGGAACAGTGCTTGCAAATAAACGGCTTTCTGATGGAAGGAGGGCCACAATACTGGATTTTGGAGTAAATACTCTCTTTACTTCATTCTGGTACGATCATAAAATCAGTCCGGCACAGGAATTCGGGGAATATACTGAGGATATGGTGCTCTATGGACCATTGTGTATGAATATTGATATTATCCGGGAGAGCGTAAATATGCCGTTGCTTGAGAAGGGAAATAACGTTGTTGTTCATAAAGTAGGGGCTTATAATATGACTCAGTGGATGCAGTTCATTACTCTCAGGCCTAACGTTGTACTGATTGACTCAAATAGTAACCTGCATGTGATAAGGAAATCAGAAACCCTCGACAATATTCAATCTAACGAGCAGGTTCCGGATCATCTGAGTAAAGCAGACTCTTAAATAATCATTAAAAAATATGCTTGAAGCATTCAATACATTTCGAAAAATTATAGTTCCGGCTACACTTAACAGCTACTCGGTTCTCTTCTTTTTTAATAACAGGCTGCTGGCGTATGTTCTGATTCTTGTTACATTTTTTAATCTTAGTGCAGGGTTAAGCGGACTGATTGCAGTCTTGGCTACAGTGTTGATTGCCAATTCAATGGGGTTTGATAAACTAAAGCTTAAACAGGGGATTTATAGCTTTAATGCCTTACTTGTCGGAATTGGGATGGGTACACTTTTTGAACCCGGGCTGGTCTTTTTTGTTCTTTTGCTTCTGGTATCACTTGCCAGCCTCATTATTTCGGTTATTCTTAGCGGCTGGCTGGGCAAATACGGCTTACCATTTCTTAGTATTCCTTTCGTCTTTTCATTCTGGCTTATTCTGTTGCCGTCGGGGCAATTCGCAAATCTTGGGCTCACCCAGCGGAATGTATTCTGGATGAATGAAATGTATTCTGTTGGCGGAAAAACTCTTCTGGATTTCTTTCAGACAATTGATAATCTTCCTGTCAGTCAGATGGTTGTTGTGTATTTAAGATCGTTGAGCTCCATCCTTTTCCAGGATAATCTCATAACAGGTATTCTCATTGCTTTTGCCTTGCTTCTTGCTTCGCGGATAACTTTTCTTCTTACAATAACCGGTTTTGTAACCGCATATTTTTTCGCACACCTTATTGGCTCCGATATGGCAAGTTTCAGTTTCTATAATATAGGTGCAAATTATATACTTGTAGCAATAGCTGTAGGAGGATTTTTCACAATACCATCGGGTTACTCTTTCTTATGGGTCATATTGCTTGTGCCACTCACATCACTCGTGATTTTATTTATGACCAAACTGGGCACTTATGTTCAGCTCCCTTTCTTTTCTCTTCCTTTTTCTATGGTCGTAATTTCATTTCTATATTTTCTGATCTTAAGAATTAAGCCGGGAAAGCTCGTCCTTACACAGATTCAGAATTATTCACCGGAAATAAACCTTTATTCGTATACCGGAAGTGTAGCCAGATTAAAAGGCGCTCAATATTTACCTTTATATCTGCCATTCTGGGGCGAATGGTTTGTCAGTCAGGGGTACGATGGAAAATTCACTCACAAAGGGGAATGGGGGAGTGCTGTTGATTTTGTTATAGTTAATGAGAATAACCACACACATGGTATCTCATCAAATTCATGTGAAGACTTTTACTGTTATAATAAACCGGTAATTGCACCTGCAGATGGTATTATTGAAGAAATTACAGATTTTGTTGATGATAACGAGCCGGGCAAAGTAAACTCAAACCAGAACTGGGGTAATACACTTGTAATTAAACATTTAAATAATCTGTATTCCCAATTATCTCATCTTAAATCAGGTACTTTCAGAGTAAAAAAGGGCGATTTTGTGAGACAGGGTGAAGTTGTCGCCTTCTGTGGAAATTCCGGTCGCTCTCCTGAACCTCATCTTCATTTCCAGGTTCAGTCCACACCTTTGCCGGGGGCAAAAACAGTATCGTTTCCATTTGCATATTACCTCTTAAAGTTGGAACAGGGATGGAATTTCTGCGCTTTCAGGATTCCTTTGGAAGGTGAAGTTATTTCTAACCTTGAACCAAATTCATTATTAAAAGCATCCTTTGATTTTCAGCCCGGAATGATAATTAAATTCAAAATTGATACCGGTGGGGGTTTAGATAAAACAGTTACATGGGAAGTATTTACAGATACCTATAATAACAAGTACATCTTTTGCAATGAGACTCAGTCTGCGGCTTATTTTATAAACGATGGAACTATGTTTTATTTTACCTCCTTTTACGGAGATCAGAAATCATTGCTTTACTCATTTTACCTTACTGCTTTTAAAGTTTTGCTTTCATATTACAGTACTATCAAAATCAATGATCTTTTCCCTTTGCACATAATCAGAAAGAACAGGCTCTCATTGTTCCTTCACGATTTTGTCTCTCCGTTTTACCAGTTTATCAAAGCAAAATATTCAATAAAACCTGTCTGGGCTGACTCTCCGGTTAATCCTGCACACATAAAGCTAGCGTCTAAAGTACAGATCTCGTACTTCGAAACGAACCATGACGAAGGATCAGGTGAACTTATTTTGTCAGATAATCGTATAACTGAATTCTCGTATAAATCATCACATTCATGCGTATGTGCCAGAAGAACAGATATCTGATATTAGTACTATTACTGCTCATAGCCCCATTTACTCTGAATGGGCAGAATGTGCCGGATTATCAGTATTATGATAGTCTGACTTACCAGTTATATTCCGGTGGTAAGTGGGA
>JANNKF010000344.1:0-1895 GCA_031396165.1 Bacteroidales bacterium
TGAAATTCAATTACTTGCAGAGATTAACCCCCCTTAAGGGGGGCAGGGGGGCAAAATAACTGGCAGAAGAAATCGGGGCAGGGAGGCAAATTAACAAGAAATTTGTAAATATAGATTGGTTGAAATATTTATGGAGAATAAAATTATAGAATGTGTTCCGAATTTCAGTGAAGGCAGGGACATGACAATCATTAAGCAGATTACCGATGTTATTGAATCTGTTGAGGGTGTGAAACTTCTTGATGTAGATCCCGGGAAGGATACAAACAGAACTGTTGTCACTTTTGTTGGAAACCCTGAGGCAGTTTCTGAGGCTGCATTTCTGTGTGTAAAAAAGGCTTCCGAACTCATAGATATGTCAAAGCATCACGGTGCCCACCCGCGTATGGGAGCAACCGATGTGTGTCCATTCATTCCTGTATCCGGAATTTCAATGGATGAGACTGTAACTTATGCATGCAAGGTAGCTGCCAGAATTGGTAATGAACTGGGAATCCCTGTATACTGCTACGAAAACGCAGCCTTTAAGGAAGAAAGAAAAAATCTGGCAAGCTGCAGATCGGGAGAATATGAGGGTTTAAAGAAGAAACTAGCTGACCCGGCATGGAAACCTGATTTCGGTCCGGCTGAGTTCAATGAACGATCAGGAGCCACCGCTGTAGGGGCAAGGGATTTTCTTGTTGCATTTAATGTAAACCTTAATACCACTTCAACCCGAAGGGCTAATGCCATTGCCTTCGATGTACGCGAAAAAGGAAGGAACATTAAGAATGAGAAGGGGGAGACAATAAGTGTACCCGGTACACTTAAAAGTGTTAAGGCAATAGGTTGGTTTATCGAAGAGTATGGTATTTCGCAGATCTCAATGAACCTGACAAATATCTCAGTAACTCCTGTTCATATAGCATTCGACGAAGTGTGCCGGAAGGCAGATGCAAGGGGAGTAAGAGTTACAGGTTCCGAACTTGTGGGTCTGATCCCCTTAAAATCATTACTCGATGCCGGCCGCTATTTCCTGGCAAAGCAGAAGCGATCATCAGGAGTTTCTGATAAAGAGCTCATTATGATTGCCATTAAGTCGATGGGCCTAAATGATATTCATAAATTTGTTCCTGAAGAAAAAATAATTGAATATGTCATGCAAAAAGATGACAATATGAAGAGACTCATAACCATGAGTCTCCAGGATTTCATGAATGAAACAGCATCTGAGTCACCTGCCCCCGGTGGCGGATCAATATCGGCATATATGGGTGCTCTGGGAGCAGCTCTGGGCACAATGGTCGCAAACCTTTCTGCTCATAAACCGGGTTGGGATGACATGTGGCAGGAATTTTCGGACTGGGCTGAAAAAGGCAAATCTATTCAGAATGAGTTGCTCCAGCTTGTGGATGAGGATACCATAGCATTCAATAAAATAATGGAAGCTTATGCTTTGCCTAAAAAAACTGATGAAGAAAAAGAGGTCAGAAGTTCAGCTGTTCAGGAGGCTACGAAGAATGCAATTCTCGTTCCATTTAAAGTTATGCAAACGGCTTTTACCTGTTTCGGACTGATTGAAAAAATGGTTGAAACAAGTAACCCCAACTCAGTTACCGATGCAGGAGTAGGGGCAATCAGCCTCACAGCCTGTATAAAAGGTGCCTTTCTGAATGTCAGGATCAATGCCTCAGGACTAAAGGATAAGGAATTTGCAGGAAGTATTGTCAGGAAAGGTGAAGATCTCGAATGTAAAACTATCACAAAAGAGGAAGAAATACTTAAAATTATTAGGCATAGGATAGATAAAGTGTAATAAAATATATTTAATTGTGAAAAATAATTAAACATGACCATTATCATGTTAATTTATTAAATATATTAGCGGGCAAGTTATTTACCTATAAACCTAAACT
>JANNKF010000355.1:0-7073 GCA_031396165.1 Bacteroidales bacterium
GGTTGAAGCATTGAGATATGAATGATTATACTCAGATAATTAAAACATTATAACCAAATAATTATTAACAAAAATGTTGAGGAATTTTTTCAAAACAGCTTTCAGATTCTTCTGGCGAAATAAAAAATACACTATCCTAAATTATCTCTGTCTGTCATTCGGACTTACCTGTGCAATTGTGGCAACCCTATTCATGAACCATGTTTTCAGATATGACAAGTTCCATATAAACTATGACCGGCTTCATGAGATTGATGCTCATGTTACCTATTTCAACGGCGACCGCTTCCCAAAAGAGTTGATGTCAGCATCACTGATAGATGTGGTTAAGGAGAATGTACCCGAGATAGATGATTATTCCCGTGTTGTAAATTGTAGCCATCAATTTGAAAGTAGTAATGAAATACTTTCTGAAGATGGCATTTATGCTGAGCCAGCCTTTCTCGATATGTTTACTTTCCCGCTTCTTAACGGATCTTCTTCGGCAGTGCTGGCTGATAACAATTCAATTGTCATCTCTGAAAAAATGGCAATGAAGTTTTTTGATACAACCGATTGTATTGGAAAATCCCTGATTCTCAAGGAGAACTCAGTTCAGACAGCTTTCATTATTTCAGGTGTTCTGAGGAATGTTCCTGCTCAGTCGTATCTTCAGTTCAACTTCATAATTCCATTTTCCAGATACCTTACGATAAACAGCCAGGCACTGGAATCAGGAGCAACAGCCTGTCTGACATGGGTCCTTTTAAACAGCAAAACAAGTGTGGAAGCAGTAAATGAAAAGATCAAGGATCTGATCATAAAACAGGAATCTACACTGAATCAGGAATTGTTCCTGTTTCCTCTAAAAGAGAAAATATTGTACTTCTATTCAGGCGGGAAAAGGGTCTGGCGCGAGATGCAAAATATAGTATTAATCGGATGTATAGGCTTTGCAATACTCCTGATCGCATGTTTCAATTTTATAAACCTTACAATAGCATTGAATATAAAAAGATATAGAGAGGTTGGTATTAAGAAGGTAATAGGTGCTCACATATCAAATATAATTTTCCAGCATCTTGGTGAAACTTTCATAATAACTCTTATCAGCCTTCTTACTTCAATGGATCTGGTCAGGATATCTGTAAGTTTATTAAACAGGGCATTAAATAGCGATGTCCAATTCAATCTCAGC
Source organism: Bacteroidales bacterium (assembly GCA_031396165.1). Taxonomy (GTDB): domain Bacteria; phylum Bacteroidota; class Bacteroidia; order Bacteroidales; family VadinHA17; genus LD21. Next base: position 1,178 of record JANNKF010000355.1, read on the forward strand.
GATTTCCGCGTAATTATGATCTTTACCGGAATTGCATTCTTCACAGCTCTTGCATCAGGATTGCTGCCGGCCTTATATCTCTCTTCCTCCAAACCTGTCGAAATACTTAAGGGTAAAAATGGTGCAAACCACAGTTTTTCATTCTTCAGGCAAGGCCTTATTGTATTTCAGTTTACTATTCCTGTTGTTCTGATAATTATAGTCCTGATTATAAAGGCACAGGATGGCTATATGAGAAAATTTGATCTGGGTTTTGATAAGGAGAGACTGATGATAATCCGCAATATACAGAAAACAGAGGCTCATTCTGAAAGTATCAGAACCGATCTTCTTTCTCTTCCTGGTATAGAAACCGTAAGTTTCACTAATTGTATCCCTTCCAGGGGAGCAAAAGTTTCCAATGAGGTCAGCTGGGAGGGGAAGGATGCCCTTCAGGAATTTCATTTCTGGTGCATTCACACTGATTTCAGTTTTGACAAAACCGTGAATCTGAAGATCAGTGATGGTAGATATTTCGACAGATCATATGCTGCCGATTCAGCCTGTTTTTTAATTAATGATATTGCAGCAAAGGTTATTGGTTATGATAATCCTGTTGGAAGAACTATCACAATTGAAGGTAAACGGGGAACAATTATCGGAATTTTCAGGGACTTTCATGCAATTGATCTGGCCGGGCCGTATACACCTACAATAATTTTATTATCAGGAGAAAGCAGGGGTAATATATTGATTAAGATTGCCTCAGGAAGTAGTTCAGATCTATCCTCTAAAATAAGTGAGGTTTTGAAAAAATATGAACCTGAGAAAACATTTCAGGTAATATTCTTCAGTGATCTTCTGAAACGCACAGAGCTGACAACAGCTTCAAATCTTGTCGGTCTTGCTTTCTTTATTTCGATCCTTTTAGCCTGTCTTGGTCTGACCGGTTTAGCCTCCTTCACTGCAGCCAGCAGAACTAAGGAAATAGGAATCAGAAAGATTAATGGAGCATCAGTTTCTTCCATTATGAGATTACTGGGAATAAACTTTTCCAAATGGCTTACAATTGCTTCAATAATTTCTCTCCCGCTTGCTTTACTTCTGGGCAATTTGTTTCTGACCCGATTTAATTTCAGAATATCGATGCCATACTGGGCATTTTTTACCGGTCCGATGATAGCATATGCAATTGCCCTGGCTGCGATTAGCTGGCAAAGCTGGAGGGCGGCGACGAGGAATCCGGTGGAAGCACTACGTTATGAATAATGTGAAAATTTGAAAATTTGAAAATTTGAAAATTGTAAGGATGATATGATTGATAAATACATCCGGCTGGCTGTCAGGAACATCCTGCATAATAAAGGTATAAACAGTATCAATATCTTCGGCCTCGCAATAGGAATGATGGCAGTACTGCTGATTTTTCAATATATCAGGTTTGAAAATGGATATGACAAATTCTTTGAAAATTCTGACGAATTAAAGCGCCTGGTATTCTACAGATATTATCAGACCGGACTGGATAAGAGTGTAGGAAACAATTACTTCATAGGACAAATAGCTGCCGAAAAAATACCGGAAATTGAGAATTTCTGCCGAGTTAAAAGAGATGTATCTTTTATTCAGGCAGGTGATCAGGTTTTTAAAGAAGAAAGAACGCTTTTTGCCGACAGCTCTTTCTTCGACATGTTTTCCCATAGAGTACTTTCCGGTAATAAGGCAGAATTTATGAGACAGCCAAATACTGTCATCATTACAGAATCTACAGCGGAAAAATACTTCGGCAATAAAAATCCTGTTGGAGAAATTATCTACGCTGTAAATCCTGGTAATAGACCTCTGACAATACTTGGCGTTATAGATGATGTTCCAGTCAATTCACATCTTAAATTTGATCTAGCAATTTCATTGTCGACTTTCACTGACAACTCGTACTGTTATTCATGTAACAATACAAATACCTATTTCCTTCTTAAAAAAGGAAGTGAACCTGTGAAGATTTCAGGTGAGATAACCACACTGGCAAAAGAAAATTTCTCCGAAAGGGATATTAAGATAGATTTTCCGATTGAGTTTCATCTTCAACCAGTTCCAGACATACATTTGCATTCGGATTACCGTTTTGAATTTGAACCAAACGGCAACAGTCAATACCTTTCCATCCTTCTGGTCATCGCACTTTTAATTCTTCTCAGTGCGGGATTTAATTACATGAATCTTTATGCCTCAGTTACAGGAAAGAGAATAAATGGGATAGGAATCAGGATTATAAACGGTGCTTCCGGAAGAGATATAATTTTGGAATTCATAACCGAAGCGCTGATTACAGGTCTAATAAGTCTGATTATTGCATTTGCATTCCTGTTTCTACTCTTTCCTTTGATAAAAGATCTTCTTAGTCTCAGTTTCACACTAGACTCACTTTATAGTTTTGAATCTTGGTTACTGCCTTCAGCTTTCCTTATCACATTAAGTCTTGTTACAGGTCTTTTTCTGGGATTGAAAATCTACAATGTAACTCCGGTTTCATTTATCAGAGGAGACATCAGTCTTAACAGCAGGAAACAATCACGCCGCTTACTTCTGGCTGGCCAGTTTATTATAGCTATTGTCCTGATAGGTTGCACTATGGGAGCTATGAAACAGATAAAATATATGCAGGATGAAGCAATTACAATGAATATAGACCAGACACTTGTTGTTAAGCGTCCCACATCGAGGGATTTCAATATTGTCCAGAAATCTTTCCAGGAGGCACTTCTGAAACATCCAGGAATAAGTGAGATAACCTTTTCCACAATCGCCCCGGGAGAAAAAAACACATGGGTGAAAGGGGGAATAACTCTTAAAGGAAAAGAGAAGCTTGGATATCAGTTTTTCCAGATGGATGTATCGCCTGATTTCTTTAAATTCTTTAATGTAAAACTAGTTGCCGGTCGCAACTTCTTTGGTGATGAGACAAACTGGCTTGGAGGGCCAAAACATGTAATTCTGAACAAAGAGGCAGCTCTGGTATTCGGAGAAGATAACTTTGAAAACATTATAGGCCAGACTCTTTGGGATACCGATCTGAAGGAAGAAATGGGTGAAGTTGTAGGTATTATTGACGGTTATTTCCAGAATTCGCTCGACCAGAAAGTGAAACCTACAATCTTCAACTGCGACCAGATAGGATATTACATTTTCATCAGGATAAGCAGTGATGATATAAAAGAAGTCATGGAAAAGATATCCTCTGAATTCCGGACCTGTTTCAAAGACCAGTTCTTTGAATATTATTTCCTCGATGATTTCTTTAATTCGCAATACAAATCACATATTCAGCTCTTCCGGAGTTTTATTTTATTTAGTCTTATGGCTGTGTTTATTACGTGTCTCTCATTGTTCGGACTTGTTATGGCAGCTACAGTATCAAGAACAAAAGAGATCGGGATCAGAAAACTGAATGGAGCAAAAGTCTCCGAAATTCTCTTCTTGCTCAACAAAGATTTTATTCTGCTTGTTACAATATCGTATATAATAGCTGTTCCGGTAATCTGGTATGCGATGCACTATTGGCTTCAGGGTTTTGCTTACAGGACTGATTTAAGCTGGTGGTTGTTCGTTTCAGCCGGAATAATTGCATTCGGAATTGCCTTAATCACAGTAAGCTGGCAAAGCTGGAGGGCAGCAACAAGGAATCCGGTCGAAGCTCTCCGATACGAGTAGTGAGGAGAAGGGAGATACTGACCGGATCGAAGATCCTGACCGAAGTGTCAGGAGCGTCAGTGTCGAGGCATTGAGGTATGAATAATTTACAATGATGGCAAATAATTGAATATAAATGATTTCAGGGAGCAAACTCTAATCTGGTGCTTTATCAGATAGTCATCTGAAGATGGTGTAATTACAAAACTTACCGGTGCCTTCAGATCTTCAAAAGCCAGGTAATTACCCTTGGTTAAATAGGGTGAATTTGAATATTTTATTTCTGCAGACGCAACCACTTTTAAGCCTCTGGCAAAAACAAGATCTGCCTCTGCCATATGATGTGTCCGATAGAAAAAAAGGTCAATCTGACTACTTTTTATTGATGAAATCTGGTTAATTACAAATGATTCCCAGGAATTGCCTATGATGGGATTTCCGGATAAATCATTCAAATTTTTAACATTTAGCAGATGATGAAGAATGCCTGTATCCGACAGGTAAACTTTCGGGGATTTAACAAGTCGCTTTTTCATATTCCAGGAAAACGGCTGAAGGCTTTTAATTAGAAACGCTTCTTCCAGAAAATCAAGATACCTGATAATTGTTGGTGTGGTTACTCCTATCGAGTTGGCTATGGCTGTTGAATTAAGGAGTTGTCCGTTCAGGTGTGCCATCATGCTCCATAAGTTACGGATTATCTTTGGGGAAGCATTCAGGCCAAGTTGCAGTAGATCGCGGTTCAGATATGTACTGATAAAGTTTTCCATCCAACGATGAGCCAGGCTATCGCTACTGGCCAACAATTTATTTGGGAAGCCTCCATTTAACCATAAATCGTATTGTGAAACATTATCCGGGACTTCTGTTAAATCAAACGGATATAACCGGTGATACGCAATCCGCCCTGCCAGTGATTCTGAAGAATGTCTGATCAACTCAGGTGATGCCGATCCCAACAACAAAAACTGGCCCGGTTTATTTGTTTGATCAACCAGTGCCCGTAAAAGAGGATAAAGCTCTTTTTTATGCTGAACTTCATCTATCACGATCAGCTTTTCAGAGTGTTGTGAAAAAAATAGCTCGGGATCACTAAGTTTGAATAAATCCGACTGCTTTTCAAGATCAAGGTATAGGATTGGCGTCTTAGAATCTGACATGATTTGCCTTGCCAGTGTTGTCTTTCCCACCTGGCGAGGACCAATTATAGCTACAATAGGAAAAAAACTTAACGAATCTCTGATTTCCTGTAATATTCTTCTTGTAATCATCCCTTAAGTAAATAATACCAACTAATATATATTTTCACGCTATGTATTGCGTTTTATCCGTGAATTATTAATTTTACATTTTATTTATTCACGGACAAATATATTCATAAATTTTCATGTAGCAGATAAATTTGAAAGAAATTGAATACAATTGTACTGTAATAAATCTTAAATTAGATTGCCTCCATGGTTTCATCATTAACTGTAAAATTCCAAAGCTGGCGGACAGCATTTTGAAATCTGGCCGAAGCATTACTTTATGAATAAAATTGTCACCATATTAAAACAACTACTGGCAAAACCACTTCCGGGCACCGAAATACAATGGGAAATGGCTTCATCCGACAGGATGAAAAGGAATTTTCCACGAATTCCTGGTCCCGATGCCCGTGTTGCTGCAGTGCTTATTCTTCTCTATCCTGTTAAAGGTTCGGTTTATACAGTATTTATGCAACGTCATAATTATGAAGGGGTACATGGAGGACAGATAAGTTTCCCGGGGGGTAAAAGGGAAGACTCAGACGAAACTATTATTCAAACAGCACTTCGTGAAGCTAATGAGGAGACAGGCGTAGATCCTGGCAGAATAAGTGTAATTGGTACACTTACTCCCCTTTTTATACCTGTGAGTAATATGATAGTTACACCAGTAGTGGGATGGACTAATGAAAAGCCCGCTTTTATTCAACAGCCGGAAGAGGTTGACTTCCTTATAGATGCTGAATTGAAAAGATTTCTTGATCCTTCAATAATCAAAACAAAGCCCTTTGAGATAAAAGGGGAAAAGATTGATGTGAAGTATTTCGAATATGAAGGACATGTTATCTGGGGTGCAACTGCGATGATACTGAATGAGTTGCTTACAATCATAAAAAGAAGAAAAGACATGATGGGCTAAAGCCCTGTTTTTTGTTCACTTTATACCGTTGGCTGAAGAGGCTGTGTTTTCACACAGC
>JANNKF010000381.1:0-15236 GCA_031396165.1 Bacteroidales bacterium
GGTGTATTTTATGTTAGCGCTGGTCGCGGTCGGCAACCGAACCGTCCTGCGCTTTTAGGTATCAAAGAACGAAAACTGCGTTAAGGGGTTTTCTTGGGGGCGAAGGCCACCCCGCATTATCGAGGGGCAAAGGTAATACATAGAAAACTAGTAACAAAACTATTTTGAAAATAATTTGAAAGTGTCGCGGGACCGAAGCCGGAAGACCGAATACCGTGCTTCGGCAAGCTCAGCATACCATAATCAGATATTAAAAGCTACTTCAAGGATCTTTTAACCGCCATAGCTTAAGCGAAGGTGGCCGACTTCCTCCACCGTCTTCGGTCTTCCGACTTTGAATATTATTTACTAAATTTGCCAGAACATTTGATCTTTATACTTTGTTCAAACAGATATCCTCATAAACCTTACAGCCATGCCAAGAGTTTTCAAAGCAACGGAGATTGAGAAAGAAGATAAAGAAGTCAAACGCGACTATCTCGACAGGCATATGCCACATGTTTTTTGCCCGGATGAGGTAACACGAGGCGAGAAATTTGAGATTAAGGTCAGGCTTGGCGAAGAGTACCTGCATCCGGATGAACACGACCATTTCATAAGCGTAATACAACTTTGGAACAGGGAGACATTACTTGCTGAAGCCCGTTATACAGCAGGAGTATTCGGCAGTAAACCAACTCACTTCGAGATTGATTTTTACATTGTTGCACCCGAGGTTTCAATGAATCTTTCAGCAATGGCAGTTTGTACAAAACATGGACTCTGGCAGAGCGAGGATAAACCAGTTAAAGTAGTGGGCTGATAATAAGGTGATTTCGGATTTCGGATTTTCGATTTCGGATTTTCTTAAAATCAGTATCTCTTGGACAATCCGCAATCCACAATCCGCAATCCGAAATGTTCTGAACCCTTTTAACTTCGGACTTCGGACTTCAGACTTCCGTCATAATTAATTATTATCTTTGCAAGCCGAATAGATAATTAAAGATGGCAAAAGAGGATAAGAAAAAAAATAACTGGAGGGATAAATACAGATTTTCTGTAATAAACGACCATACATTTGAAGAGGTGTGGCGGATAAGGTTGACCCGATATAATGCATTTCTATTGATTACCTTCCTGATTGTCTTCATAATAGGGGCAACCGTATCTCTCATATCATTTACTAATCTGAGGGAATTTATTCCGGGTTATCCGGATGTGACAATGCGTCGAAATATCCTGATGAGTGCCATCCGCCTTGATTCACTGGACCGGGAACTTGCTCTCAGGGATAAATATTTTTCCAATCTGAATGCTATAATTTCAGGAAACCAACCTGTTGAGTTATCGTCACTGCAAGATACCTCAAGAAGTTATAATGAGATTAAATTCACTGCATCAGCTGATGATTCAGCTCTGAGGGCGAAGATCGAAAATGAGGAAAGGTACAATCTTACTCTCGGACCGGCGCCGGCTGAACCACCTTCCAATCTGGCCGGTTTGCATTTCTTCCCTCCTGTAAAAGGTATTATTTCCGGTAGATATGATGTCAGGTCCAAACACTTTGGAACTGACATAGTTACAAAATCGAGAGCCTATGTCTCATCGGCCCTTGACGGTACTGTAATTTTTACGGGGTGGACTATGGAAACTGGCTTTGTAATTGAAGTTCAACATCCTAATAACCTGGTTTCTGTTTATAAGCATAATGCAAATCTGCTAAAAGAGGCAGGTGATCTGGTTCGGGCAGGTGAAACAATATCAGTGGTCGGGGATTCCGGAGAACTTTATACTACCGGTCCACATTTGCATTTTGAGATCTGGTATAAGGGCACTCCTCTCGATCCGGAAAAACATATCCTATTCTGATGATAAACAAGCCGGGTATGCCACAAAGAATTGCGCTTCTTGGATCTACAGGGTCAATTGGCACTCAGGCACTTGACGTTATTTCAAGATTTCCTGATGAATTCATAGTTGAAGTACTTGTTGCCGGAAATAATGTTGATCTGCTTACGCGGCAGGCACTCAAATATCAACCCGATTCAGTAGTAATTGGAAATAAAGATCATTATAAACAGTTAAAAGAGAATCTCGTAAATACAGATATCAAAGTATTTACCGGCGAAGATGCCATGGAGCAGGTAGTTACTTCTGCTTCAGTTGATACAGTAATTGCTTCTATTGTAGGTTACTCCGGACTTAAGCCAACAATTGCCGCCATCAGGGCAGGTAAGCGAATCGCTCTTGCCAATAAGGAGACTCTTGTGGTTGCAGGTGAAATTATTGGCCGTCTTGTCAGGGAATCAGGAAGTATTATAATTCCTGTAGATTCAGAACACTCTGCCATTTTCCAGTGCCTTGTCGGGGAGGCTGGTAATCCTGTTGAAAAAATCACTCTCACAGCTTCTGGTGGACCTTTCCTGGGATGGAGCACAGATAGACTGAAAAATGTTAGACCGGCCGAAGCACTAAGACATCCAAACTGGGATATGGGATGTAAAGTTACTATCGATTCGGCTTCATTGATGAATAAGGGTCTTGAAGTTATTGAAGCGAAATGGCTCTTCGACCTGACTCCTGAGCAAATCGCCGTTATCGTTCATCCGCAATCAATTATACACTCTTTTGTACATTTTGCCGACGGGTCTGTAAAAGCGCAACTAGGAGTACCCGATATGAGGGTTCCTATTCTGTATGCTCTGTCTTATCCCGACAGGTTGAAATCCGACCTCCCACGTCTTCATTTAAGTGATTACAAATCGCTTACCTTTACTGATCCGGAAACCGATAAATTCAGAAATCTGACTCTGGCATTTAATTCTCTCAGAAAAGGTGGCAATATGCCCTGTATTTTAAATGCTGCCAATGAAATTGCTGTTACGGCTTTTGTTGATGGGAAAATTGGCTTTATGGATTTGCCGGATGTTGTTGAATATTCAATGGAGAATTCTACGTGGTCTGCTTCTCCTGACCTGAATTATCTTCAAGCATCAGATGCTGACGCGCGTGAAAAGGCGATGAATTTTATTAATAAACTTTATAAGAAAAGATGACTATACTAATCAAAATCCTGCAGTTTGTTCTGAGCCTTTCAATACTTGTTATTATACATGAGCTAGGACACTTTACTCTTGCAAAGTTGTTTAAGACCAGAGTGGAGAAATTCTATCTTTTTTTCGATCCGTGGTTTGCTCTTTTCAAATTTAAAAGAGGTGAAACTGAATATGGAATTGGATGGCTGCCTCTTGGCGGTTATGTCAAAATATCAGGGATGATAGATGAGTCGATGGACAAGGAACAGATGAAACTGCCACCCCAGCCCCATGAATTCAGGTCAAAGTCTTCAACACAGAGGCTTCTTATCATGACCGGAGGTGTCGTTTTCAACTTCATCCTGGCGATGCTCATTTATGTTCTCGTTCTGTTTGCCTGGGGTGAAACCTATCTTCCTACCTCAAGTGTGAAATATGGGATTGAGACTGATTCAGTCGGATTAGCCATAGGATTAAGAAATGGGGATAAAATCCTTACTATTGATAATCAGTATGTTGATAATTTTATCCAGATCACATCAGACATCGTATTAAATGACCGGAAAACGATTCAGGTTGAGCGAGACGGCCAGATCATAAATATTGATATCCCAAAGGAGTATATACCTAAAATGCTCAAAGGGAAAGGCCAGATTGATCCAAGGATACCTTTTGGTCCGTTTGTTGTCGCCTCATATGGGAAAGAATCTCCCGGAAAAGCTGCAGGAGTAAAACTTGATGATGAGCTTATAGGTATCGATAGTATTAAATTCACTTTCTTCGATGAATTTCAAAAATATCTTTTCGAGAATAAAGAACGTTCACTACAACTGAACCTGTTGCGGAACGGGGAAACAGTCGATATTTCTGTAATTCCTACCCAGGCAGGTCTGCTTGGCATAAACAGATCTGTAGCAATCGATCAGATCTTTGAATTGAAAACTATAAAATATGGCTTTTTTCAGTCAATTCCTGCCGGTATTCAGAAAGGATTTAAGACTGTTGCAGATTATCTTAAACAATTCAAACTTTTGTTTTCTAAAGATACAAAAGCTTATGAATCGCTTGGCGGTTTCATAACTATTGGAAATATATTCCCGGGCGAATGGGATTGGCACGCATTCTGGAACCTTACAGCATTTCTTTCTATAATCCTGGCAGTGATGAATATTCTTCCCATACCTGCACTGGATGGTGGTCATGTTATGTTTTTGCTTTACGAGGTATTAACAGGAAGAAAGCCAAGCGACAAGTTCCTCGAATATGCCCAGATTGCTGGAATGGTACTCTTACTTGCACTGTTGTTATTTGCGAATGGTAATGATATTCTGCGACTTATAAGGAATTAAATTTATTTTTAAGGTAACTTGTATATAATTAAGATATTTATAACTTTGCACAAATTCAAATACTAAACGAGATGGGAAAGCTAGGAATGACAGAGATTATACTGATACTACTTGTGGTAGTTCTTCTTTTTGGCGGACGTAAAATTCCGGAACTCATGAAAGGTATCGGACAGGGTATGAAAGAATTTAAGAAAGCCTCAAAGTTCGATCCTGCAACTGAGGAAAATAAAGAAACAACTGAGAAGGAAAAAATATAGTGTTAAAACATTAACAGTAAACCTGCATGTGAATGCAGGTTTTTTTGTTATTGTAAAAGTTCGTATTTCTGATTTCTTCTCCCCGGCACAAACCCTGCTTCCTTTATCAAATCTTGCATCTCATTGGCATTGAAGCGGTTTGAAGCTCCAGCTGCACTTACAACATTCTCTTCGATCATTATCGACCCCAGATCATTTGCCCCGGAATGAAGCGATAACATACCTGTCTCTTTCCCTACCGTAAGTATCGAAGCCTGTAGATTTTTTATATTGTTCAGTAAGATCCTGCTGATCGCTATCATCCTGATATAATCCGGTCCTGTGTAACTGCTCCTCACACCGTGCTTTTGCCTGAGAACTGTACCTTCATCCTGGAATGGCCATGGAATGAATGTGATAAATCCATATGTACCATCAGGTTTTTTTTCCTGGAGATCTCTTAATTGTATAAGATGTTCGATCCTCTCCTCAATAGTTTCAATATGGCCATACATCATTGTTGCTGAGGTCGGAAGATTTAGTTTATGTGCTTCCTCCATAACTTTGAGCCACTCGATTGTAGTAGCTTTGGCAGGTGAAACAATTTTTCTTACACGATCGCAAAGGATCTCTGCACCTGCTCCCGGCAGGCTGTCAAGTCCGGCGTCGATGAGCTTCTGAAGGACCTGTCTGAAAGAAATATTTTCCTTTTTAGCGAGAAAAACTATTTCCGGTGGTCCTAATGCATGCAATTTCAAGGCAGGATAAAGCGACTTTAGATTTCTGAAAAGATCAGTATAAAAACCGAGATCCAGATCAGGGTTCATGCCCCCTTGCAGCAACAGCTGATCACCCCCTAATGAGTACATTTCATCAATCTTTTTTATATACTCTTCTGTTGATGTAACATAGGCATCCGATGAATTCTTTTTCCTGCAAAAGTTACAAAAGGTGCATTGTGAAAAACAGATATTTGTCAGGTTCACATTTCTGTCTATCATCCAGCCAACAATATTACCATGATTATGTATCTGCCGTAACTCATTGGCAATATACATCAGATCTTCAACCGGTGCCCTGGTATATAGTCTTATTCCTTCCTCCTTCGTAAGCCTGGTGAGATTTAAAGCTTTGTCGTAAAGTTGATCTAAACCCATAGTAATAAACAATTTATCACAAAACTATCTGATACTTTTTTAATCTGGAATGCCAATAGATTATTAACTCCAAAGGTAACGCTTTGAAAACGAAACAATCAATATTTTAATTAACTTTACACCCTTTAAAACCGAGGCAGAAAAATATGAAACCCGAAATAAGTAGAATATCTCAAATATCAGTCGATCAGTCAGTTGTTTGTATCCTTGGTAATGATACTATCCCTGACTGGATGAAGCTGGGAAAATCAGAAAAGGAATATGCTGAAAAACAACTCAAACTGAAGGAAGAATACGTTTACATCAATTCGTATAATAAATATACCTGTCTTATAAGGTTAAAAGATGGTGTACCCAGGCATAAAGTAAAAGAAGAACTCCGGAGAACAGCTTACAATTTAAAAAAGATGATTAAGGGTCATGATCAGCCCGACCTTGTTATAACTTCAGAGGAAGCATATAAGGGTGCAGTGGAAGATTTTGCTGAAGGTCTGATACTCAGCCTTTATTCATTCGATAAATACAAGACGAAAACTGAAGAGGGTAAAAAAGTGAACTCTCCCGCCAGACTTCTTCTTCATGGAGATATTGATGAAAAGGATATTATCTGGCTCGCGGAATTAACCAATGCAGTATATTTTTCCCGTAACCTGATAAATGAACCGGTTAATCACCTGAATGCTCCTGCTCTCGCCGAAGAGATAAGGAAATCTGGTGAATCAGCCGGATTTAAGGTTGAAGTGCTAACAAAAGGTAAGATAGAAGCTCTTAAGATGGGAGGCCTTCTGGCTGTTAATAAGGGAAGTGTTGATCCTCCGGTATTTTGTATCCTCGAATGGAAACCGGCAGATGCAGTTAATAAGAATCCAATTGTATTGATAGGGAAAGGAATTGTTTATGACACAGGTGGCCTGAACATAAAAACCGGTGAATTTATGTCAGGTATGAATGGTGATATGGCAGGTGCTGCAACTGTTACAGGAGTTATCTATACCCTGGCAAAGACCGGAATCCCGCTATATGTTATTGGTCTTGTACCGTCAACGGATAACAGGCCCGGAGGAAATGCATATACTCAGGGCGATATTATTACGATGTATAATAAACTAACAGTTGAGGTTGGAAACACGGATGCTGAAGGAAGGATAATCCTTGCAGATGCGATAAGCTATGCCTCAAAATTTAAACCGGAACTTATTATCGATATTGCCACGCTTACAGGTTCAGCCGCTATGACCTTTGGTAATCAGGCTATTGCCGTTATGACAAATGCTGATAAAAAGTATATCAATCTGCTGTCAGAGTGTGGTAACGAAGTTTATGAACGTATCGCAGAATTGCCTTTCTGGGATGAATATGGTGAACTTCTGAAATCGGATGTTGCAGATCTTAAAAATATTGGAGGTCGCGAGGCAGGAGCAATCATCGCAGGAAAGTTTCTTGAAAAATTCGCCGAATTTCCTCTTATACATCTGGATATTGCAGGAACAGAAATGCTGAAAAAAGATGATTTTTACCGGTTAAAGCACGGACCCGCTTCAGGATTAAGATTACTTGCAACATTTTTGAAAAGACTTGCAGCTGAGTATTCTGCAAAAAAATAATTATTATGGAAAAGAAATCAATATTGGCAGGCATTACGCATGGAGATATCAATGGGATCGGTTATGAAGTGATAATCAAAGCACTCTCCGATCCCCAGATTAACGATATCTGCACACCAATCGTTTATGGGTCTCCCAAAGTGGCAGCCTATCACAGAAAGGCTCTTAATGTTAATAATTTCACATTCAATAACATTCGAACTCCGGAAGAAGCCCACCTCAGAAAGGCGAATATGATTAACTGTCTCGATGACAATATCCGCGTTGAACTCGGAAAGTCTACACAACAAGGCGGGGAAGCAGCTCTGATTTCAATCGATATGGCTGTGGACGATCTTAAAAACGGGAAAATTGATGTATTGATCACTGCCCCCATCGATAAAAATAATGTACAGTCAGCAAACTTTAAATTCGCCGGACATACCGAATATCTTAAATCAAAAGCCGGTGCTGAAGAGGCGCTGATGTTTATGATAAGCGAGAGTATGCGCATTGGTTTTGCTACAGGTCACGCCCCGCTGAAAGATGTTCCGGAGATGATTACCGTTGAAACTCTCCTTCGCAAATTGAGACTGATGAATCATTCCCTTATCCTTGATTTTGGGATACGGAAACCGAGAATAGCTGTTTTGGGGCTTAATCCGCATGCCGGCGATAATTCATTACTTGGCATGGAAGAAGCAGAGATAATTATTCCTGCTATTGAACGTGCCCATAAGGAAGGCATTATGACTTTTGGACCATTCCCGGCTGATGGATTTTTTGGTGCCGGCTCGTTTGCCAGATTCGACGGAATACTTGCAATGTATCACGATCAGGGACTGGCTCCATTCAAGGCTTTGTCATTCGATTCCGGTGTTAATTTTACTGCCGGGCTGCCTTTTATCAGAACTTCACCTGTTCACGGAACGGCATTTGCAATCGCGGGAAAAGGTGAAGCATCTGAAAACTCGTTCCGTCAGGCTATTTATCTAGCATGTGACATATTCAGAAACCGGCAGTTATACGCTGAAATAAGCAAAAATCCTCTGAAACATCAGGATATAGACTATCATAGTGACCGCATCGATGAGCTTCCTCCCGATATATTTAATGCCGAGCAATAACTATGATTGAATATATTAAAGGACACATAACCCAGATCACGCCGACATTTCTGGTAATTGAATCCGGGGGGCTAGGCTATCTTGTTCATATTTCGATCACTACCTTTTCCATGCTTGAGGGGAAAACCGATTTTAGAATTCTCATTCATGAAGTAATAAGGGAAGACACACACCAGCTTTTTGGTTTTGCTGATGCCGGAGAAAGGGAAATCTTCAGGTTGCTTATTTCTGTCTCAGGCGTTGGAGCAAATACAGCTAGAATGATGCTTTCTTCGCTTAGTCCGGGTGAGATTGAAAAGGCAATAGCATCCTCCGATGTAAATGTTCTTCAGGGTGTTAAAGGGATAGGGATGAAAACTGCACAAAGGATAATTGTGGATCTTAAAGACAAGCTGGTGAAACATGCAGGAAGCGGTGAAATATTTACCCTTACAGACAATACGAACAGAGAAGAAGCGTTATCAGCATTAGTAATGCTTGGATTTGCCAAAAGCGCTGTCTCAAAAGTCCTTGATAAGATTGCCAGGGAGGAAAAAGGCCTGACAGTTGAGGACCTTATAAGGAAAGCGCTTAAAAACTTGTAACTCAGAACATAAGCCGGATTGGGATCAGGGATATCATATAAAAATCTTCTGGTATTTTCGTATCTTGCACTTTTAGCTTCTTTCCTGCTGGTATCAACGGAAGCGAGTAGTCAGGTTACTTCGCAAAATGCTGTTCCGGCGGATACCATCCGGCGGTCGCCGCTTAAATTAAAGGAGGAGTCAGGTATACCCTGGGAATTGAAACAACGTGCTCCGCTTTTTCTTGACAAACCATCAAATATAAAATCATCTGTTGTCTACGATCCTGAGAAGAATGAGTATGTTCTCTACAATAAAGTAGGAACATTCAATTACAGGACTCCTGTGTTCATGTCACCCGAAGAATACAGGAAATATGAATATTCAAGAGCAATGCGCGATTACTGGGAATCCAGAATAACCGGCGACGAATCGGGATTCAGGTCCGCACTGATTCCCCAGATCGAGTTTGGAGGTGCGGCATTCGACAAGATCTTTGGCAGTAACACAATCAATATTATTCCTCAGGGTTCTGCTGAACTTATTTTTGGTATCAATATTTCCAGAACCCAAAACCCGGCATTATCTGAAAGGCTTCAGACAATTCCAACCTTTGATTTCAAGGAAAAAATTCAGATGAATGTCACCGGAACAATAGGTGATAAGATGCAGCTGGGCGTAAATTATAACACAGATGCCATGTTTGAGTTTGAGAACAGGACCAAACTGCAATATGCCGGTAAGGAGGATGAAATACTTAAGAAAATTGAGGCTGGTGATGTAACCCTGCCGCTTACAGGTACACTTATTACCGGAAGTTATAGTCTGTTCGGATTAAAGACAGAGTTGCAGTTCGGGAAGCTAACCGTGACAACCGTTTTATCGCAGCAAAAGGGTGAATCTTCCGTGATTGAAGTTAAGGGTGGCGCGCAGCTTACTGATTATGAGATCTATGCGGATGAATATGAGGCTAACAGGCACTTCTTCCTGTCGCAATACTTCCGGGATACTTACGATGATGCCTTAAAAAATCTTCCCGTTGTCAGCACTGGTGTAAATATTGAAAGGATTGAAGTATGGGTAACAAACAAGTCGAGTCGTTTTGAGGAGGCCAGTAACAGAAATATAGTTGCATTTATGGATCTTGCTGAAAACAGTAATCATATCTTCAATAATATTCCGGCATTTCAGCAAAATGCAGGAACAGTGATCTATCCGCAAAATACCACCAATCAACTTTATGACCAGCTCACAACATCTTATGGAATGATCCGTAATGTTGACCAGGTTACTAATGCTTTTGATCCGCTTTATCCTGACTTTCAGATTGGCCGGGATTTTGAAAAAATTGAAAACGCGAGGAAGCTTAATGAGAGGGAGTTTTATTTTAACAGGCAGCTCGGTTATATTTCGCTGAATACCGCTCTTAATACCGATGAAGTTCTTGCAGTAGCATATGAATATACACTTGGAGGTCAGTTGTTTAAGGTGGGTGAATTCTCAACCGACGGTATAACCGCACCACAGACCCTTATACTGAAACTAATAAAAGGAACAACCCTGAGTCCGAAGTTACCTACCTGGGATCTTATGATGAAAAACGTCTATGCCCTGGGTTCCGGAAAACTTGAACGAAAAGATTTTGAATTGAACATCCTGTATCAGGATGATAAAACAGGCAACTCGATCAATTATCTGCCCGAAGGTAAACTTGCCGATCAGATATTATTGCAGGTTATGGGGCTCGACAATCTTAATTCTCAGCTCGACAGGGAACCAGATGGGTTTTTCGATTTCATTAATGATGTAACTGTGGTGATCGACAGGGGTAAAATAGTCTTCCCTGTTATTGAACCCTTCGGTAATCACCTGAGGAAACAAATTGCCGATCCTGTCGTTGCAGCCAAGTATATTTTTCAGGAGCTATACGACTCTACCCAGACGGTCGCCAGACAGATGGCAGAAAAGAACAAATTTAAAATTAGCGGGCAGTACTCTTCTGAATCTGGCTCTGAGATCAGGCTTAATGCTGCAAGCATACCTCAGGGTGCTGTGAAAGTTACAGCAGGAGGGGTTCCCCTTACTGAAAACACCGATTATACAGTCGATTATAATATGGGCACAGTACGCATTATTAACAGTGCCCTTATTGAATCACAAACGCCCATCCAGGTCTCGCTTGAGAGTAACCAGTTTTTTGGATTTCAGACAAAAACACTAGTTGGAACACATCTCGATTACAGGGTTTCAGATAATTTCGACATTGGTGGAACAATTCTTCATCTTACCGAAAGACCTTATACCCAAAAAGTTAATTTCGGAGAGGAACCTATTTCAAATACTATCTGGGGATTAAACACATCATATAAATCAGAATCCCAGATGCTTACTAAAATAATTGACAAGATCCCCCTGCTCAACACAAAAACTCCTTCCACATTCTCGTTTTTTGGTGAATTTGCAAATCTTATTCCCGGCCATTCAAAAGCAATTTCAAGTGCAGGTAATTCTTATATTGACGATTTTGAAGCGAGTGAAATACCTCTCGACCTTAAGTCATTTAATGCATGGACACTGGCCAGTATTCCCCAGGGACAGGATCAAATATTTCCCGAAGCCAGGTTTAATAATAATCTCGTAAGCGGTATAAACAGGGCAAAATTTGCATGGTATGTAATTGACCCTCTATTCCTTCGTAACGGATCCTCAACACCTGATCATATACGGCAAAACGATACTGAGCAGTCAAGCCATTTTGTAAGAGAGATTTATGAAAACGAAATTTTCCCTTACAGAGAGAGTCCGAGCGGCATTCCGACAAATATTACGGTTCTCAACATGGCTTATTACCCTGAGGAGAGGGGACCGAATAATTACGACACTGATCCCGGTCAGTACTCGGAAGGATTAAACTCTTCAGGAAAACTGAATGATCCTAAATCGCGATGGGGTGGTATAATGCGTGAAGTTCTGACAAGTGATTTTGAAACAGCAAATATTCAGTATGTTAAGTTCTGGGTTATGGATCCGTTTGTTGACGATCCGACTCACGAAGGGGGCGACCTTTTCATCAATCTGGGCAATATCTCAGAAGATATCCTTCGCGACTCGAGAAAGAGCTTTGAGAATGGATTGCCTGGTTCACCGGAACTAAAGAATATCGATACTACTTCTTGGGGAAGAGTTCCTACAGTTCAGGCCGTAGTGCATGCTTTTGATAATGCCCCGGAATCAAGAAGATATCAGGATGTTGGACTCGACGGGCTAAGTAATCAGGATGAGCAGGCATTCTTTGCCGATTATCTTCAAAAATCACTCCTTATAACCTCAGCCGAGGCATATCAGGAAATTCTTAATGACCCGTCGGCCGACGATTTTCATTATTTCAGGGGATCTGATTATGACCAGTCTCAATTGGGAATACTCGACAGGTACAAAAAATACAACGGGCAGGAGAGAAACTCACCAACCTCAGAAATGTCGATAGAATCATATCCAACATCGGGTTCTACATTACCCGACATGGAAGACATTAACCGCGATAATACACTTAGTGAAACTGAAAGTTATTATCAGTACAGGGTGAGTATTCGTCCCGGCGAAATGAAAGTCGGATCAAATTTCATTGTAGATGAGATTGAAGCTGAGGCTACACTTGCAAATGGGACTAAATCAAAAGTGAAATGGTTCCAGTTTAAGGTTCCGATAACAGATTATCAGAGAGTTATTGGTCCGATAAAGGATTTTAAATCAATCAGGTTTATGAGAGTTTACCTCAAAAATTTCAATAAACCGGTAATTATGCGTTTCGCGAAACTCGACCTCGTAAGGGCTGAATGGAGAAAATACAATATTTCATTTATGGAGGGAGGCGAGAGGGTTACAGTTCCGGAAGCCACCGATGGTTCCTTTGAAATAAGCTCAGTAAGTATCGAAGAAAACTCTGGTAAAGTACCAGTAAATTATGTTTTGCCTCCTGGATTTGACAGGATAACTGATCCGCAAAACCCTCAGCTGAGGCAGCTGAATGAACAGGCAATGGTACTAAGAATTCAGAATCTTGCAGACGGTGATGCACGGGCTGCATTCAGAAATGTAAACCTCGATATTAGACAATACCGGAGACTACGTATGGAGGTACACGCCGAGGCTATGATAGGACAGCCTTTGCAGGATGATGAACTGACAGCATTTATAAGAATAGGATCTGATTATAAGGGCAACTTTTATGAATATGAGATTCCCCTGAAACTTACTTCTCCCGGCCATTATGAAAATAAATTAGATAATGAGCGAGCGCTGGTTTGGCCTACAGAGAACCAATTTGATATTGATCTGTCCGTACTCCAGGATGCCAAACAGGAACGCAATCGTCAGATGCAGGAACCCGGCTCTTCTTTAAGCGTTTCAGACGTATTTGTTTATCCTCATGAAAATGCCAGGGTCTCTGTATCTGGTAATCCAAACCTCAGTAATGTAAGGGTAATAATGATAGGAGTAAGGAATCCAATTAAGACCAGGAACCAGATTGTGGATGATGGTAATCCCAAGTATGGGGAGGTTTGGATAAATGAGTTGCGTCTCAGCGATTTTGTCGAGAATGGGGGATGGGCAGCGAATGCTCACCTTCAGGCAAAACTTGCAGATTTGGGTACTGTTGATATGGTAGGGCAGACAAGCACTCCCGGATGGGGAAGTATCGAGAAAAAGGTAAATGAAAGAAGTAAGGAACAGATATCCAAATATGATATTTCTTCGAGCATTGAACTTGGTAAATTTTTTCCTGAAAAAATTGGTGTCAGAATCCCGGTGTATGTTGGTTATTCGGAAACCCGAATCAAGCCTCAATATAATCCTCTCGATCCAGACATCCCGTTAAAAGATGCACTCGATGCCGCAATAAATAAAACAGTAAGAGACTCTATTAAAGCCATTTCAGAAGATTTTGCAAGGAGGAAGACTATTACAATAAGTAATGCAGGAATTACCAAAAGAGGGGAGAAACCGCATGTTTGGGATCTGGCAAACCTTAGTGTTAACTACACCTATAACGAGATTTACAGGAGTAATACAAAAACAGAGATAGATGTCGAGAAGAACTACAGGGGCGGCTTAAACTACGATTATGAAGCGCAGCCTGCCAATATTATGCCTTTCAAAAATGTACGGTTTTTAAATTCACCGGTCCTGCGAATTGTAAAAGACTTCAATCTCTATCTTTTTCCAAAAAGCCTTTCATTCAGGACTGATCTCAACAGGTTTTATAATGAAGTAAAAACCAGAAACATAAATAATCCTTACCTGAGGGTTAAACCATCGTACAGAAAGGATTTCGAGTGGACCAGGATCTATGATTTCAAATATGATGTCACACGTCAGCTTAAGTTCGATTTTACAGCTAACAATATCGCACGGATTGATGAACCATTCGGTGGAGTTGACAGGAGAAGATATGGCAATACTTATGAGACATGGAAAGATTCTGTCCTCGTTAACCTGAGAAACTTAGGAAGGACTACGAATTATAATCATTTTATTAATGTAACTTATACAATTCCAGTAAATAAGCTTCCCCTGCTCTCATGGGTAAATGCAAATGCGCGCTATGGAGCGGATTATACCTGGCTTGCTGGTCCGGTATTTCCCGACAGTATGAATATCAACCTTGGCAACTCTATTAAAAACCATAATGAGCTTACCCTTACTGCAATGGCTAACCTGTCAACTCTTTATGGCAAATCAAAATTTCTGAAAAATATTGAGAATAACACTCGGCCCGAAGCTGCCCAGCGCCTGAAAAAGGAGATGAAAACGGTTATCTATGCTAAGGATAATCTAAGTTTCAAACCAAATGTAGTCAGGGTAATTAACCATAACCTGAAAACAAAAGATGTCATAGTCAGAGTCTTTGATAAGAATGGTGTTGAGGTAAAAGGTAAGATGGCAATTGTAAATGACAACAGGGTGAACTTTACAGCCGATGAACAAGCGGATGGCGCAAGGGTGACAGTTGAAGGGAAGGTACCAAAAACACGAAATCCCTTAATTGTAGCAGGTGAATATATGATAAGGGCCATGATGGGGGTGAGATCAGTAAGTCTGACATATACATCAGCACAAGGTCAGTTCCTTCCAGGGTACAATCCCGAAACGAAATATCTCGGAATGTCTTCAAATAATGGGGCAATGGCGCCAGGCTGCGCC
>JANNKF010000409.1:0-2695 GCA_031396165.1 Bacteroidales bacterium
GAGGAAATGGATGATCCGTTATGTCTTAAAAACAAAGTCTGGGAGTTGATAAAATTAGATATCAGAGAAGCAGTTATGGATTATATGAAAAATAATAAATAACAAAAAAATGAAGAAAGTTACCTGCATAATAATTTATTCTTTGCTATCATTAGTTATTTTGAATGGACAGCAACCCTGGCAAAAAATTTCTTACCCGGCTACAAATGAGATACTTGATAAATTTAAAACTCCTCCCCCGGAATACGGAATGATTTTATGGTGGGGATGGGATGGCCCCATGACCGACACCGTCATAAAGCGTGATCTTGACAGGATAAAAGCTATGGGTTTCAGCGGCGTAATGCTCGAAGCCGGATATGGAATGAGAGCAAAATATCTGTCGCCTGAATGGTTCGAAATGGTAAAAATAGCTGTGGATGAGGCTAAAAAAAGGGATATGCGGGTCTGGATCGAAGACGAAGGCAAATATCCCAGCGGATTTGCCGGAGGAAAATTCAGCAACGAACGCCCCGACCTTAAAATGCAGGGACTTGTAATTACCGAAAGAATTGATGTGGCAGCCGGTGAAAAAATAGTGAGAAAACTCCCCTGGTATGCTGTTAGTGCTGTGGCGCATAATAACGCTGATTCATCAAATAAAATCCTTGATATTTCATCGGGAGAGTTAAACTGGCAGACACCTGAAGGTAAGTGGAGAATTTTCATTGCTGGTCACCGGTTCCGTTCCTCAGTAACCCGTTCTGTTAACAATCCTGCAAGAGGAAAAGATACAACTGCTTCACTGATGGACTATCTTAATCCATTGGCAACCAAACAGTTTCTAAACTGGACCCATGAGCAATACAAAAAATATATTGGCAATGAGTTTGGTAAGACATTCATGGGTTTTATGGGTGACGAGCCTGATTTTGCCTATACTCCATGGACTCCGAAAATCCTTGAAGAGTTTAAATCCAGAAAGGGTTATGATGTCAAGCCATACCTTGCGCTGTTTTTCACACCGGTATTAAACGAAGAAGCAAAACGCATAAAAGCCGATTATTGGGATGTCTGGTCAGATCTCTTCAGGGATAATTTTTTCAACGTTCAGTCCGAGTGGTGCAGGGAAAACAATATCGATTATATTGTTCATCTGAATCACGAAGAGCAGCTGCCCGGACTGGCAAAGTCGTCGGGTGACTTTTTTAAAAACATGCGCAATGTGGGTATTCCCGGCGTTGACGCAATTTGGGCACAGATCTGGATGGACCATGTTGCTGATTATCCAAAACTTGCATCATCGGCGGCTCATTTATACGGAAGGCCCCGCGCCTTTACAGAAAGTTTTGCCGCTTATACTCATAAACCCAGTGTTGCACAGGCAAAGTGGGTACTTGATTATCAGCTTGTGAGGGGAATTAACTGGGTACAAATAATGTTTATGTCGGCATCAGCCAACAAACCGTCCTCAATAACTACTTCAACAGGACCTGCACGGCAAGTATCATTTTTTCAGAACGACTCCTTCCCTGCAGTTGCCAGTTATATAAACAGGGCTTCATTTTTACTTTCACAGGGTCTTCCTGCCGCAAAAATTGCGGTATATTTTCCATCATTAAGTTTATGGTATGGCGATAATGAATCAAACACCTCCTTATTATCTGTTTCGCAAAAACTGATGGAAAATCAATATGATTTTGATTACCTCGACGAACAAGGTCTGTCTTCGATTCTCAAAATCGGGAATGGCTCTTTAACAAATATGAGCGGACAATCATACACAACTATTATCATTCCTTCCATTACGGCCATCTCAAAAACTGCTTTATCTAAACTACAGGATTTTTCAACTACTGGAGGTAAGGTTGTATTCCTTGGTCATCTCCCAAGCATTGTTGTAGAAAAGAGTTTTCTTAATGCAATCAATACCAATGCTTTAGATTGGGCTCTGAATGAATCTTCAGGTAATCTTACAGATCGTGTAATTGAAGCAATGAAGGTTCCTGATCTGAAAATTGATAAGTATTTGCCACAGGTTAAATACATCCATAGAGTACTTAAAGATGCTGATCTCTATTTTATTTTCAATGAAAGCAAAGAAGAGGTCTCATTCAATGTCTCGTTTAGTGAAAAAGGGAAACAACAGATATGGGATGCAACCAGTGGTAAAATCTCATCACTTAAAGGTTCTGAATTTTCTCTGGGGCCATGGGAAACCAGGTTTGTAGTCATTGAAAAGTAAGCACTAAAAGACAATTATACTCAGAATACTGCTGATGCGTTTGATTTCAATATTAATCTTGCCACGGAGTGGCACAATCTGAATAACCGTGGGTGCTAACCCACGGTAGACTATAAACTGAATGTCACAGCCCTGAAGGGGCTGAATATTAGACTTGTATATCGAGTTCATTATTCAACCCCTCCGGGGTTGCCAGATAGTTTTCTTGACTTTACCGACGGTTGCACCCACGGTTATTCAAATTAATCCCCTTCGGGGTAAACATATCAATTCAAATCAAAAAATCAAAGAACACTTATATAAATTTTAAATGAGTATCGGCAATCATGCATAAAGATACATTGATTTTCTTCGTTTACCCCGACCCCATGGGGAGCGAAGAAAATCAATTTACTCCCCTTGGGGCTGGGGTAAATAAATTGATTTTCAAGCATTTTGCAATATCTTATTCATGATTGCCGATAGTCATAA
>JANNKF010000410.1:0-3610 GCA_031396165.1 Bacteroidales bacterium
AACTCAAGAAAGCTTATCTATCAGTTTGGAAATGTTGTCCAGCTTCCTGCAAACTATATTATCGGGAAATAATTTTGCGCTGTGAACTTCTCTGGCGCCGGTTGTTAATCTTTTAACATAAAAATATGCCTGATCCGGCGCCAAATCTGAATTGTACCTTAATTCTACCGATATGTCGCCACTCTGTGGC
This sequence comes from Bacteroidales bacterium, assembly GCA_031396165.1. Classification (GTDB taxonomy): domain Bacteria; phylum Bacteroidota; class Bacteroidia; order Bacteroidales; family VadinHA17; genus LD21. The sequence continues at coordinate 191 of JANNKF010000410.1, forward strand.
TGAAGAAAACATATTTCATCCTAATTCTACCGATATGTCGCCACTATGTGGTTGAAGAAATATATTTGATCTATTTCTAATCTTTTACCTATATGTCGCCGCTCTATGGCTGAGGAAAACATATTTCTTACACGCCCTTTGCCCTGAGCCCTGTGCTATTTCACTTTGCCCTGAAAACTCTTCTGGAAGACATCCCAGGTTTGAGATTCAAAAGCTTTATCAGCAAAAAAACTCAGTAACATCTCCATCTCTTTTGCCTCCTTAAATCCGGGAACAGGTGATACTCCTATTTTTCCGTCTTTCTGAGTAGTAAGGAATACTACAGTGGGGTAGGATAGTTGCCCCTGCAGAAGTGCCACGGCAAGCTGATGAGCATTTCCGGCTTTACCGTCATTTATAAATGTCTGACCAAGAAATGTTATGTTCTCTTTTCCTTCAGCATCAAACTTAACAGGATAGAACTTTTTATTCAGTATTTCTGCTATCACCGGATGGGTAAATGTCTCCTTGTCCATCTTTTTGCACCAGCCGCACCAATCAGTATAAGTATCAATAAAAAACGGACGTGGAGTCTGTTTATTAAGATTCTCAGCTTCCTGAATTGTAAACCATTTTATTACAGAATTATCTGAGATGGTGGAATTCTGGGATCTGACAGTCAGTGCTGTAATTATTAATAAGAAAAACAACAGGCTCTTTTTCATATATTTATTGATAACTGCTTAGTATTGTTATAAAATGCAAATTAAGGCAATTTGTTTCTAAATATCCAAACTCTCTGCCTCCATTTTATCCCTAACAACAATCATACCGGAGTTTAGTTCAAGATATCTTTACCTTATACGGTTTGTCATTCAATTTATTTTTTACTTTTACCCCTGAGTTATATTTATCTATTCTTTACATATGGAAACAATTACAAATACATTACGCGACTCCAAGGCAGCACGATGGACCGCATTAGCCGTGGTTTCATTCACTATGCTGTGCGGATACTACCTTACCGACGTAATGGCTCCTTTAAAACCTATGCTTGAAAAGGAACTTCTTTGGAACAGTACCGAATACGGGTTTTTTACCAGCGCTTATGGGTGGTTCAATGTACTTCTGCTGATGCTTATTCTGGGTGGAATAATCCTTGATAAGAAGGGGGTCAGATTTACAGGGAAAATGGCCACAATTATAATGGTGATCGGAACGGCAATTAAATTCTGGGCTATTTCCACAACCACTCTCGATGGTCAGCAGTTCCTCGGAATGAAACTTCAGGTCGTTATTGCTGCACTGGGATATGCAACATTCGGGGTTGGAGTTGAAGTTGCAGGGATTACTGTATCCAAGATAATTGTTAAATGGTTCAAGGGAAAAGAGCTTGCGCTTGCCATGGGACTGGAAATGGCCTCTGCTCGTATTGGGACAGGGCTAGCATTATTTGCCTCGTATCCTATTGCAGTATGGATGGGTGATGTTTCAAAGCCTATATTTCTTGGATTGATATTATTATGTATCGGAATGATATCCTTTTTCATATATACTGCAAAAGATAAGAAGCTTGATCAATCGGTTGAAGCTGAAGCGGCTCTGACCGGAATTGCTGCAGATGAAGAATCATTTAAAATAGCTGATATATGGTCAATTCTTAAAAATAAAGGATGGTGGTATATTGCAATCCTATGTGTACTTTTCTATTCTGCTGTATTTCCTTTTCTTAAATATGCCTCCGATCTTATGGTAAATAAATTTGGAGTCGATCCATTGGTTGCTGGCAGCATTCCTGCCCTGCTTCCTTTTGGTACAATACTTCTTACCCCGTTTTTCGGCAACGTTTACGATAGAAAAGGCAAAGGTGCAAGTATTATGATTATAGGTGCAATTATTCTAATTTGCGTACATGCATTGTTCGCCGTACCTTTCCTCAATTTCAAGCCGGTAGCCATTGCTCTTATAATTTTACTTGGAATAGGGTTTTCGCTGGTTCCGTCCGCAATGTGGCCTTCCGTTCCTAAAATTATCCCTGAAAGGCAGCTGGGAACTGCATATGCCCTTATCTTCTGGGTACAGAACTGGGGATTGATGGGTGTTCCTGCTCTGATTGGCTGGGTACTGGATAAATATTGTATTACTGGTACCAGGCTGGTAGATGGTGTAAGTGTTCCGAATTATAATTACACAATTCCAATGATTATCTTTACATGTTTTGGGATTCTTGCACTCGTTTTCGCATTCCTTCTTAAAGCAGAAGACAAAAAGAAAGGATATGGTCTTGAGCTTCCCAATATTAAAAGATAAGTTTTTAACTATATTTTAACTTGCATATTGTCAGACTGAAAGAATATTATTATTAGTTTTGTATGTCTAATATTAAAATGAAATAAATATGAAAAAAGTTCTTATAGGAATTTCAGGTTTAGCGATCCTTGCTTTTGTAGCAGTACTTTTTGTGAATGGGCAAAATGCACCTCAGGAAGTTAAAAAAGCCACTACTGAAGTGTCAGCAGGATGTGGAGCATGTCCTTCAGCAACTGCTGCCACATGCGCACCAAAAGCTGAAACAAAAACTGCTGAAGTAAAAAAGTGTGATCCTGCAAAATGCAAAGAGATGGGTTGCGATCCAACAAAATGTGCCGATGGCAAATGCGATCCCGCTACCTGTAAAGCTTATATGGCAGATGCAACTACTGCGGCTAAGACATCTGCACCTGCTGCATGTTGCGCTGCGATGGCAAAAAAGTAATTGAACTGAACTTGTCGACAAATTAAAAAACGCGTAATTCTTCAGGAGTTACGCGTTTTATTGTTAAAATATGGCAGGCTATGCCATTTTAATAAGTATTGCCTTTAATGTATCTGTTACATCCTCTTCTTCATCAACACATCTTTCCAGTATCTCAAGGATTTTATTATTCTTTAAAAGCTCTTTCGGGTCTTCTTCTTTTTCAAATAATTCAGATACCCCAATAAAATATAGTTCGTCTGCCTGATGCTCTATTACTTTTATTCTGTCGCAGCAGTGAGTGATTTTTTCCTTGTTTCCCACCGGGTCCTTAAGACAATGAATTGCTGCCTCTAACTCCTTGGCTCCTTCATAAACCAGTTGTGCAAGTTCCTTATAAATCGGGATCATCTTCTTTGGCTTATATAAGCACATTCTACGTGCGATACCATTTATTGAGTCAACAACATCGTCGATATGAGCCGTAAGTTCATGAATGTCCTCCCTGTCGAACGGGGTTATGAATGATTTGTTGAGCTGTTCGTAGGTTTTGGTTGTTATCTCATCGCCAATGTGTTCAACATCCCTGATCTCTTTATAGAGCCTTTCATGTTCACCAGGTTCTGTGCTTGCCATAAGTTCCTTATAAATCGGGATCATCTTCTTTGGCTTATATAAGCACATTCTACGTGCGATACCATTTATTG
>JANNKF010000427.1:0-45444 GCA_031396165.1 Bacteroidales bacterium
CAGGAAATCGGCCGGGAGATCAACACAATCGGTTCAAAAGCAAATGATGCTTCAATCCAGAAGCTTGTTGTTATGATGAAAGATGAACTTGAAAAAATAAAAGAGCAGACATTGAATATTCTTTAATATTTTTTAAAATAAATCCAAAATAATATGCCACAAAGGCGCTAAGACGCTAAGTATTAATATGTGATGGGCTTTGCAAACCTTTGTGCCTTTGCGCCTTCGTGGCAAAAAAATAATTAATGAAAGGAAAACTTGTAATAATCTCAGCCCCCTCAGGAGCCGGAAAGACAACAATAGTAAATCATCTTCTAAAAAGTGGATTGAATCTCTCATTCTCAATATCAGCAACAACAAGGCCTCTGCGAGGAAATGAAGTTGATGGCAAAGACTATTTCTTCCTGTCGGTTCCGGAATTTAAGAAGAGAATTGAAAATGAAGAATTTGTAGAATGGGAAGAGGTGTATAAAGATCTTTTTTATGGAACCCTGAAAAGCGAACTCGAAAGAATTTGGGCAAACGGACAGAATGTACTTTTTGATGTGGATGTTAAAGGTGGAATTAACCTCAAGAAAAAATTTGGCAACAAATCTATTGCCATTTTCATAATGCCTCCATCAGTCGGGGAACTTGAAAACCGTCTGGTAAAAAGAGGAACCGATACTTCTGAAAAAATAAGAATGAGAGTGGAAAAGGCCAGGGAAGAACTGAATCTTGCCAACCAATTCGATACAGTTATTGTCAATCATCAACTTGATAAGGCAAAGGAAGAAGCTGTGAAAATATTAACATCATTTCTCCAAACACAAAATTAAAGAATCACATGGCCAGGATCGGACTATATTTCGGATCGTTCAACCCTGTACACATAGGGCACACTGCCATTGCAGGTTATATGACCGAATATGCAGGTTTGGACCAGGTTTGGTTTGTAGTGAGTCCGCATAATCCCCTCAAGAAAAAAGAAACCCTCCTTGCCGATCACCATCGTCTCTATATGGCTCAGCTTGCTATAGGTGACAATCCCAGACTTAAAGCATCCGACATTGAATTCAAACTCCCGGTTCCTTCCTATACAATTGATACTCTGGCACATCTTGAAGAAAAACACCCAAATCATCAGTTCTGCCTTGTAATGGGGGAAGACAATCTTTTCTCTCTTCACCGATGGAAAAATGCTAATGAACTTTCCCGGAGATTTCCGATATATGTTTATCCCCGACCCGATTCTGTTAAACCTGATTCAATTCAGCTCAATCTGTTGCTGGCTGCTGCAGAAATTCATTATGTGAGTGCCCCTTTGATGGATATTTCAGGAACATTTATTAGGGAAGGCATCAAAAACGGGAAAGATCTGTCATATTTTCTTTCTCCGGCAGTATGGAAATATATAAAGGAGATGCATTTCTATGAAAAATAAGGTAAAGTCGGAAGCCGGAAGTCGGAAGACCGAAGTAAGAAATAATCTTAATAAGCTGCAGAGCAGCAAGATATTTGTAGCCAGGCATTTATCCAAAGTATTTTAAGCTGCAGAGCAGCGAAATATTAAAATTATTAAGAAAATACTATGCTTTCTGAACTTCCTTAATAATCTGTTCGCCTCTGATAAGTGCTGTCTCATTCATGGGGATCAGGTTGTGATATCTTTCAGGAAGAGACTTTTTCAATCCTTTTATTATATTCTCGAGTTTTATTATAGGTTTTACTTTTATAAATCCTCCGAGAACTATCATATTGAATGTTTTTGAACTGTTCATTCTTGCGGCCTCTTCAGTGGCATCAACCCTGTAGATTGTAATATCTTTTCTTTCCGGGTGCCTCGTAATACCGTTACCATCATAAATAAGTACTCCCCCAGGTTTTACAAAGGCCTCAAATTTATCGAGCGACTGCTGGTTCAGAATTATTGCAGTATCAAAATGTCTTACAATCGGTGAACTAATCCTTTCGCTGCTTATTATAACAATAACATTAGCAGTTCCGCCACGCATTTCGGGACCATATGAAGGCATCCAGCTTACTTCCATATCCTGCATTACACCGGAATAGGCCATAATTTTACCCATCGACAGAACACCCTGTCCTCCAAATCCTGCAATGATTATTTCTTCAGTCATATCATCAAAATTTCTTAAATTATTAATACCGGCTACTCCTCAGGAACTTTCAGGTCGCCAAGCGGATAAAACGGGAACATTGTCTCTTCCATCCATTTATTAGACTGAACCGGAGTCATTTTCCAACCGGAGGGACAGTTTGATACTATTTCAATAAAACATGTTCCTTTATCAAGCTTCTGGTATTGAACTGCTTTTCTTATGGCTTTCTTGGTTTTGCGGACATTTGCCGGCGTATGAACACTCTGACGTGTAACATAATAAGTGCCATCCAATGTAGCCACGATATCGGTCATTTTCAGAGGGTTACCCATGGTCTTTACGTCTCTGCCGTATGGCGATGTGGATGATTTCATACCGACAAGAGTGGTTGGAGCCATCTGGCCTCCTGTCATACCATAGATGCCATTATTAATAAAAATTATCAGGATATTTTCACCTCTGTTGCATGCGTGTATGGTCTCAGCAGTCCCGATAGCCGCAAGGTCACCATCGCCCTGGTAAGTAAAAACGAACGCATCAGGCAAAAGTCTTTTTATTGCGGTAGCAACTGCCGGAGCGCGACCATGAGCTGCCTGCTGTATATCTACATCAATATAATTGTATAACAATACAGAGCATCCAACCGGAGATACACCTATTGTCTTAGACTGAATACCTTCTTCATCAATTACCTCTGCAAGGATACGGTGTGCCGTTCCATGACCACAACCCGGACAATATGAAAGTGTATTATCCGTGAGCAATTCAGTTTTCCTGTAAGCCAGGTTTTCAGGCTTTATGATTTCTTTAATTCCGGAAACAACAGCCATTTCTTAACCTCCTATAATTTTTGATTTCAGATTTTCAACCACCTCATCAGGGGTTGTTACAATCCCCCCCATCCTGCCGAAATGTTTGACAGGAACCTTACCATTGACAGAAAGAAGAACATCTTCCACCATCTGTCCTGCACTCATTTCGACTGAAAGAATACCTTTTACCTGTCCGGCAAGTTCATTTATTCGCTTCGAGGGAAACGGGTATAAAGTTATCGGACGAAGCAGACCCACTTTTATTCCCTGCTCCCTTGCAATCTGAATAGCTTTCTGTGAAACTCTGGCACTGGTGCCATATGCTACCAGAAGATACTCTGCATCTTCTGTCTGGAACTCCTCGTATCTTACCTCTTTTTCGCGGATCTCGGCATACTTTGCCTGAAGTTTATGATTATGATCCTCCATTCCGTTTGAATCAAGGTCAAGAGAAGTAATAATGTTTCTGGGCCTGGTTGATGGTTTTCCTGTGGTTGCCCAATCTGGAAAAACAGTAGATCGCTCCTTCTGTGGTCCAAGGTAAACTTTCTCCATCATCTGACCTATTGCACCGTCGGACAATATCATAACCGGATTACGGTATTTGAATGCCAGATCGAAACCAAGTTCTACAAAGTCTGCCATCTCTTGAACAGAAGCGGGTGCCAGAACAATAAGGTGATAATCACCATGCCCACCACCCTTAACCGCCTGAAAATAATCAGATTGAGCCGGCTGTATTGTTCCGAGACCGGGACCGCCCCTGACTACATTCACAATCAGACAGGGAAGTTCGGCACCTGCAATATATGTTATTCCTTCCTGCTTCAGGCTTATCCCGGGTGAAGAAGAAGAGGTCAGGACTTTTTTTCCGCATGCTGCACCGCCATAAACCATATTAATGGCAGCCACTTCGCTTTCAGCCTGAAGGACGACCATCCCGGTTGTCTGTGAAGGATTAGCTTCCATCAGGTACTCTAGAATCTCGCTCTGCGGGGTAATAGGATATCCGAAATAGCCATCAGCACCTGCGCGGATAGCAGCCTCGGCAATTGCTTCGTTACCCTTCATTAATCTAAGTTCCTTTTCCATCAGATGCCTATATTTTTGTTTTATAAACTGTTATCACTCCGTCGGGACATACCATTGCACAACTGGCACAACCAATACATAAATCTGGATTAGCTGGAAATGCATAATAATAACCCTTGCTGTTAACCTCTTTAGCCATTGCGATGGTACCTGTAGGACATGATACCATGCACACTTCACACCCTTTGCATTTCTCCATATTTACAACAATACTCCCTTTGATCTTAGCCATATCTGAAGATATTAATTCATTTTTAAAATATGATTTTCCCTGAAGACTTTAAGACGTGCTTCAAGGTCATTGAACTGATCACGTGAAACATGTGACACACAAGCCCTTAGCCCATCATTTCTCTTACTGCCGGTAATATCGAGTGAGATAGCGCTTATACCGTAAAGCAGTAGTTCCTCAAGTAATTCTTTCCCTGTCATACCGGGATAAGAAATTGTAAAAAAGAAGCCATCTGCCAGAGGCTCATCAATATCGGTATCGTAGGTAATATAAAAACCGTTATTCAGAAAAAGCGCCTTCATAATCTTAGCCTTTTCACCATACTCCTTTACAGGTTCCAGAAACAAATAATCTCCATCATTAACAGCCTTTAACAGCGCGGCCAGACCATATTGAACTGAATGCGTAACTCCAGCTGATAATCCGTAAAGTGCACCGAATACTGCCGAATGACCAAATCCGTCTGAGGAATAATATCTCAAAAGGTCAGGATATCTCCTGTCGAAAAGATGATCTGAAATAGCCAGCATGCCTATCCTTTGACCGGCATAACTGAAAATTTTTGAACTAGAAAGAAGTATGACATAATCGTCAGTATACTTTCCTATTGTAGGCTGGTGAGGGCTACGTCCGGGATTGGAATAATCCTTTCTGAAATCCATTCCGAAATAAGCAAGATCCTCAATTACAATAACATCGTATTTATGCGCAAGTTCACCTATTACCGCCAGCTCGGCTTCATTCAGACACATCCATGTAGGATTATTCGGATTTGAATAAAGAATTGAAGATATTTTTCTCGATTTCAGATATGTTTCCAATTTGCTTTTAAGCTTTGGTCCCCTGTGTTCAAAGATATCAAATGAATGGTAAGTGTGACCAAGCATCTTTACCTGTTGTTTTTGTACCGGAAAACCCGGATCAAGAAAGAGTGTTCCTTCTTTTGTTCTGTCGTTCCTGTTTGCTACAAGAAATGCAACCATCGATCCCATCATAGAGCCTACTGTAGGTATGCATCCCTGCGGTTTAATATCAATATCCAGAAACAACTTCATGAACCTTGAAGTCTCTTCTTTCAGCGGTGCGATTCCTTCAATATTCGGATAGGCAGACGATACGCCCGATTTAAGCGCGGCTATTTCAGCTTCGATTCCTACAGATGGAGGAGGAAGACCGGGTATACCCATCTCAAGTCTGATGTACCGGATTCCGGTTGCGTTCTCTATCTGACTTACAAGCTTTGCAATTTCCCGGATACTGGCAGTTCCAAGATCTGTCAGACCACTTTCAGAGACAATTGTTTTTACCAGATTTAAATCAACCGGGGTATTTCTCATTTTGTTATTCAATGCAACTGTATCCATCATTAAAAAACTTTCAAAAGTAATAAAATTATCAGCTGTTGTTATATGTTATATATCAGTCTTCCCTATTCTAATCCGGGCATCGACAGCTACAACAGATTTCTCTGTCCCCATTAGCGGGTTTAGATCCATTTCACAGATTTCCGGGGCGGTTTCAACAAGTGCTGATAATCTGCAGATTACGTCAATAAATGCAGTTTCATCTACTCCTGCCTGCCCTCTAACACCTTTAATCACAGCATAACTTTTCAATGATTGTATCATTTCTTTTGCTTCCCCGACTCGCACAGGCACAAGAGAAACTGACACATCTTTCAACACCTCTATATATATACCACCCAGACCTGCCAGCAAAAGATGTCCAAACGAGCCTTCAGCCTTTATGCCTGCAAACAGCTCGGTGCCTTTTACCATTTTCTGGATCAGAACAGCCTGAGCTCCGGGGATTCCCATCATATTTGAGAAAGCCTCTGTTACAGATTTTTTATCTGTAAGATTTAAAACCACACCTCCCACATCAGATTTATGCACAGGACCTACAACTTTCATGGCAATGGGAAAGCCTGTTTCTGAAGCTCTTTTAACGGCCTCCGCCAAATCTGTTACAACTGCGGTTTCAGCAAATGGAATTCCTGAAGCCTTTAGCAGAAGCTCAACATCTTCAGGATTCAGATAACCATCTTTTGATTTATCTATGATCCTGCGGATTTCAGTTTTATCTATTGCAATGAACTGATTATCAATTGTTTTAAAACGTTGACTATCAGCCACTTTGCATAATGCATTTGCAAATATCACCTCATCCGGAAAGTTGACATTTCCTTTTGAAAGAAACTCCCTGATTTCATCCTTTGCATTTATTGCAGAAGGCATAACCGGGAAAATGGGCTTGGAACAGCTCTTCACCTTCTTATCAAGTAATTCATAAACATCATATACAGGGAAAAGGCCCGGACTTCCGAATATGACAGCCATTGCATCTATATTTTCAAAATCATTCTCACAGGCATCAATGATATGTCCAAGCTGTTCAGCATTTCCTGTGGCAAGAAAATCTATCGGATTTGCAACAGAAGATCCGGGAAACAATTTTTCACGCAGTTTGTCTGCTTTTTTCCCTGAAACCAGAGGGATTTCCATCCCGCCTTTGGAGAGAGCATCTGTCATCAGAACTGCAGGTCCGCCGGCATGGGTAATTATTGCAACCCGCTTTCCCTTTATTCCGGGACGGGTAAAAACGGAAGCAACAGCTATCAGTTCCGACCGGCTATTGCATCTTACTATGCCTGCTTTTCTGAAAAGGGCATCGACAGCTGAATCCGGACTGGCCATAGCACCCGTATGCGAAGAAGTAGCACGACTTCCGGCTTCTGAGGTGCCTGACTTAATGGCTGCTATCCTGCAACCTTTATTTATAAGTGATGAAGAATGTTTAAATAGTTTTGCGGGATTGCTTATTGTCTCAATATATAAAAGTTTAATTCGGGATGACTTCTTAGAATCAAATGATTCATCAAGAAATTCCAGAACATCCTCAACACCAATTTGTGCACTGTTTCCAACAGACCATAAACTTGAAAATGTAAGTCCGTTTGGAATCGCAGCTTCCATTATAAAAACTGCTGTAGCACCTGAACCCGATATAAAATCGATTCCCTCAGGGTTTAGTACAGGAATGGGAGTTGTGAAAACACCATTATATCGGGTATTGAGAAAACCAATGCAGTTTGGGCCTATCAAACAACCATCATACTTGTTTATGGTATCAACAATCTGTTTTTCCAGAATTTTTCCTTCAGGATTTTCTTCACTGAATCCGGCTGATAATATAATGAAAGCCCGGGTCTGTTTTTCCCGGCACAAAACCTCAACAGCATTGGCACACATATTTGCAGGAATTGCAAGAATGGCCAGATCCGTATCGGGAAGTAACGAAATGTCACGATATGACTTTACACCCTGCACGAGATTATGTTTGGGATTAACAGCGCACAGTTCTCCCGGGAATTTGCCATCAAGAAGGTTCTTCAGTACCTTCCCTCCGGGTTTAAGAGTGTCATCGGACCCCCCGACAACAACTATACTGGCCGGATTTATTAGTTTATTATTAATCATAAATAAAAGTAATAATTCAGATATGAATTACAAATTATGAATACGAATTATGATTTTGAATTCAGTAATGCCGGGAAGAAAAATTACAAACCCGAAAACCTCTTCAGATAGCCGACATTGAGGGCAACAACAAATAAATATTTCTCTGATATATAGTTACTTACGCTCAATTTATTATTTGGTTTATTTAAAGCAAGGTAAGAATAATAATAAGAGTAAAACCAAACAAACGTCATGTAAATCGCTACTCTCACTTGATGGCAAAGTTTTGTGAAATATGTTCTTTTATTCTCTGTGGCTCTCTGTTTCTCCTCCGGATTTTCTCTGTGTAACAAAAAATTAAAGAACTGACACATAGATACTCCACGCTGGCGCGGATTTGCAATCCGTGCCTGGTTTTGGCACCAATTGCATCCCCATAGCTATCGGGATGGCGCCAACAGTGAAGCATAACGATTAGCATGAATTTTACAGATTGATAAAAAAAATCAAATCATATTATTTAGTTCCTTAATAAATTACTTTTGTAATTGCACTCAATAATAAATGATCAATATAAAATATCTATGAAAAAATCCGCCTCATTAAGTGTCATATTAACACTTATTATCCTCCTCTCCTTTTCATTTATTACCTACGCCCAATATGCTGATATTGATACAGATGGACCAGGCTACGGAGAAAATTGCACAACAATAATGGTTGGCAGACTTGCATCAACTGACGGGTCGGTAATGACATCACACAGCTGCGACGGGAACTACAGGACATGGCTGGAGATTGCTCCCCGGCTTAAATTTGAAAAGGGATCTATGCACCCTGTGTATTGGGGAATGCTCCATACAGAAGAGGCCTGGGATATGTCGAAGGTTACAAAAAAAGGCGAAATTCCTGAAATTGAAGAGACATACGCCTACCTGAATACTGCCTATCCGTGTCTGAATGAGAAGCAACTGGCCATTGGAGAAACAACAATATACGGCAGACAGGAACTGATAAATGAAGAGGGTCTGTTTCTTATCGAAGAACTTCAAAAAATCGCGCTTCAGCGTTGCAGAACTGCACGTGAGGCAATAGCACTTATCGGAAAACTTGCAGAAGAACATGGATACGGTGATCTGGCTGAATGCATAACAATTGCTGATCCGAAAGAGGTCTGGCATTTCGAAATTGCCGGCTCTGGAAAAGGAAAACCTTCGGCACTCTGGTGTGCTCAGAGAATACCAGACGATCATGTTGGTGTCGCTGCAAATATCCCAAGGATCTCAATCATAGATTTTAAGAATTCAGATGATTTCATGTATAGCACTGATCTGCAAAGTGTTGCCAAAAAGCTTGGTTATTGGGATGGAAAAGAACCACTTAAATTCTGGAAAGTAATAAATGACAAAAAGCCTTTTGCGATAAGGGAATTCTATATTCTAAGCTCACTCGCCCCGTCGCTGAATCTTTCATTTGATGCTGAAGAGCTTCCTTTCTCTGTAAAACCTGAAAATAAACTTTCACCACGCGATGTGATGAAATTCTTTCGCGAGACATATGAAGGCACAAAATGGGATATGACACAAAACCTTCTCATCACAGTGAAGGAAAAGGATAAGGATGGAAAAGAAGTTGAGAAAAAAGTAAAATCGCCGGTTGCCAGCAATTGGATGAGCAACGATCTGCGCACACTTATGAATGAAATTAAACCCGGAGTTATTGAAAGACAAAGAACCATTGCCATAACAGGTTGCTCCTATTCGCATGTTATTCAGTGTCGCAGCTGGCTTCCCGATGAGGTGGGCGCAATCGCCTGGTTTTCCTTCGATAATCCGGGCCAGAGTCCAAGAATCCCAATATTTTCAGGTGCGATAAGTCTTCCTCCCTCATTTAATATATGTGGCCAGTCACGTTACAGAACTGATGCCGCAATCTGGTCATTCCGTGAGGCAAACAGACTTGCAACGGTAAACTGGTCAAAGGGCAGGATGCTCATTGAACCTGCTGTAAAGGAGTTTGAGGATAAAGCTTTCGACGAGCTGCCTGCAATCGACAAAAAGGTTTCAGAACTTGTAAAAGATGGAAAAAACGAGGAGGCAAAACAATATGTATCTGCGTATACCAACAGTTTTGCAGGTGCGGCAATGACAAGATGGGATGAGATGAAGGTAACTCTGTGGGGGATGTTCGGAAGAGGGTTCTGAAGAAAGACGGAAGACAGAAGACCGGAGTCAGAAGTAATTGCATTCGCTCGGCGAAGTCTCTGACTTCGTCGAAATTATAATACAGTCTCTGGCTCGGCGAAGTCTCTGACTTCGTCGAAATTATAATGTAGTCTGAGGCTATACTATGTCAAAAGCGAAGTTAAAAACTTCGCTTAGCAAATCAGGGCAAAGAAATTAAATAGAAAGCTATGAATAACCCCGTGGCTTTAGCCCGGGGGACACTAACAAGCTATTACTCTGGCGCCGGACCTGATTCTTGATGATATGATGAAACTTGCAACCGGCGCTCAATAAGGTGGCAGGCTGAAAACAGAAGAAAAAAGATCAAAAATAAATGTATGAGTATTAGTGCAATACTTGATAACGAGTCCTTTACGAAAGAAACCATTATTTCTCTCCTTAAGACAACAGGTGAAGAACGGACCATGCTTTTCAGGAAATCAGCTGAGATAAAAGAGAAATATATCGGTAAAAAAGTATGGTTCAGAGGACTCATTGAGTTTTCCAATGTATGCGGAAAAGATTGTCTTTACTGCGGTATCAGAAAAGGAAATAAAAATGTTGCACGCTACAGCCTGTCTGATGAGGAAATTCTTCACGCAGCTAGGTTTGCTTGGGAAAACAGATATGGGTCAATTGCCCTACAGTCGGGGGAACTGGAAAGCAGTGCAGTTACTTTTCGGATCGAAAACCTGTTGCATAAAATCAAAGAACTTTCAAATGGAGAACTTGGTATTACATTATCGGTCGGAGAACAGGAACCTGAGGTATATAAGAGATGGTATGATGCCGGTGCCCACCGGTATCTTTTACGCGTAGAAGCAACTAACCAGTTGCTTTATAATAAGATTCATCCCAACGATTCAAAACATGATTTCAGAAAGAGACTGGATTGCCTGCAATCATTACAGGACATTGGTTACCAGACAGGTACAGGTGTTATGATTGGTTTGCCATTTCAGACTCCCGATGACCTGGCAGATGATCTTCTGTTTATGAAAGAATTCAATATCGATATGTGCGGCATGGGTCCTTATATAGAACATGCTGACACACCTTTAATTGAACACTCAGGGATCCTTATGCCGCTGAAAGACAGGTTTGATCTGACTCTCAAGATGATAGCAATTATACGGATAATGATGAAAGACATCAATATTGTGGCTGCCACTGCATTGCAGGCAATTGATCCGATCGGAAGGGAAAAGGCTGTTAAAATCGGAGCAAACATTCTGATGCCTAATATCACTCCGGGCAAATATCGCGACAGTTATAAACTCTACGACAATAAACCATGTACTGACGACTCAGCTGAGGATTGTCAGAGTTGTCTTGAAGCGCGTGTAACTCTCGCTGATGCAGAAGTTGTTTATGGTGAATGGGGTGATTCGTCGCATTTCGCTGAAAGAACAAGAAGGAAACTCTGAATTTTGATATTTGTCAATACCATAATTGATATTCATCAATATTCCATTTAATATTTTACGCAAATATTTTCCTGCTTACTTTGATATTTAACATAATTACATTAGGTTTGGGTTCATTTATTAAGCAATGGGCTTGTTCAGATTAAATATCGGTATTTATTATTACTATTATTATGGCAGGTTCAAAATGGTGGGACCTGTGATAAATTAGTGCTGACAACACAATTTTGAAAATATAAGGCTTACCAGGAAATGGGTAGGCCTTTTTTATATAAAACTTAAACCAAACTTAAAAGATCATGGAAAAAACTGATAAAAAGGGAGGAGTAAAATTCTTCAGCGGAAAACAGATTCCTCTTGAAATGCACAAAGTAAGGATTGTTCAGTCAATTAAGCTTGTCCCGGTTGAACGTCGCCTTGAGGCAATTAAAGATGCCGGATTCAACTCGTTTCTTCTGGGAACAAAGGATATCTTCCTTGACATGCTTACAGATAGCGGAACCAATGCTATGAGTGATGAACAATTATCAAAAATGTTTGTGGCTGACGACGCTTATGCCGGATCGCAGAGTTTCGTGAAGTTTCAGAAAAGCATTGAAGATGTTTTTGGAAAGAACCTGATCCTTCCGGTTCATCAGGGACGTGCTGCTGAAAATATTATATCACAGACATTTGTTAAGAAAGGTTCGGTGGTACCGATGAATTACCACTTTACCACAACACTTGCACATATTCAGCTCAATGGTGGAAAAGTTGTAGAACTATTTACCCCGGAAGCGATGAAAATAAAAAGTACCCATCCGTTCAAGGGGAATATTGATATTGACAGGCTTGACAAACTTATTACAGCAACGGGCACTCAGAATGTCCCGTTCATCAGAATGGAAGCTTCGACCAATCTTATAGGCGGACAGCCATTCTCAATGGCTAATCTGAGAGACGTAAGAAAAGTAGCCGACAAACATGGTGTTATGGTTGTCCTGGATGCGAGTCTGATCGGGGAGAATGCCTATTTTATAATGCAGAGGGAAGCCGAATTTAAAGATAAATCTATCGCTTCCATCCTGCTTGAAATGTGCGACCTTTCAGATTTAGTCTATTTCTCAGGAAGAAAAGTTAGTTCATCACGTGGCGGGGCTATCTGCACAAATAACAGAGACTTGTATAACAAAATGAAAGACCTCGTTCCTCTTTATGAGGGATTCCTCACTTACGGAGGAATTTCAATACGCGAGATTGAGGCAATGACTGTTGGCCTCTACGAGACTCTTGAAGAGGATGTTGTAGGTCAATCGCCTTCTTTTATTAAATACGCGGTTGAGGAACTCGATAAACTGGGAATTCCGGTAATAATGCCCGGTGGTGCACTCGGGTGCCATGTCGATGCAGGTCAGTTCCTTTCACATATTCCACAAAGCGAATACCCGGCCGGTGCTCTCGTAGCAGCTTTCTTTATTATTTCAGGTGTGCGAGGCATGGAACGGGGCACTTTAAGTAGTATCCGTGATGAGAACGGTGCAGATATTCTTGCCGATATTGAACTTATGAGACTGGCATTCCCCAGAAGAGTGTTTACCTTATCGCAGGTTGAATACCTTATGGACAGGCTTAACTGGTTATATCATAACCGTGATCTAGTGGGAGGATTGACATTTGTAGAGGAGCCACCGGTTTTACGTTTCTTTACCGGAAGGCTGGAACCTGTCAGTCCATGGCCTGAAAAACTTCTTGCAAAATTCAAAGCCGACTTCGGAGATAGTCTGTAAACAGAAATTTTTATGAATATTTAACATAGACGAGGCGGTCTCATAAAGTATTATTTGGCTTGTTTTCCCTTTGTGTTACTTTAAAATTACTTTGTGATCCTTTGTGTTTCAATGATTTATTTTTTTACCACACAGAGACACAAAGGGTTTCACGATGGACACTAAGGACTTTTGAGGCAGCTTCACTGTTTTAACAACAATTTTTTTTATTACTATTGTTACATCAATTAACTTAATTTCCTCACAATGAAAATGCTGGTATCTCTTTCATTTGCTCTGGCAATAAACCTCTCCGTCTGTGCACAGGTAAATAAAGACAATTCCTTACTTATAGAACCCACACTTAATAAAGAGATTCCATCGCCAAAACAACACTTTGGATTTTCAATCGGTGATAATTATAAACTTGCAACATATACCCAAACAGAGGAATACTTCAAAAAAGTAGCTTCTGTGTCAGACAGGGTAAAGCTGGTAAACATGGGTATCACTGAAGAGGGGCGTTCAGAGTATATGGTGATAGTTTCCTCCCCGGAAAATATAAAGAATCTTAACAGGTACAAAGAGATATCTCAAAAACTGGCACGTGCAGAGAGCATTTCGGATGAACAGGCTCATAGTCTGTCATTGGAAGGGAAAGCAGTAGTCTGGATCGATGGAGGACTTCACGCAACTGAGACAGTTGGAACACATCAGCTTATTGAAACACTATGGAAACTCACAAGCAGCAATGATCCTGAGACTTTGCGGATTCTTGATGAAGTAATAATTCTTCTTGTCCACGCTAACCCCGATGGCCAGGAGCTTGTTTCTGAATGGTACATGAGAAATTCTGACAGTTTAAAAAGATCATATTCCCAGATTCCCAGGTTATATCAGAAATATGCCGGACATGATAACAACCGGGATTTTTATATGATGAACATGAAGGAAACACAGAATATGAGCGAGCAGCTTTATATTCAATGGTTACCACAGATAATTTACAATCATCATCAGTCTGGCCCGGCTGGGTCAGTTGTTGCTGGACCTCCTTACCGCGATCCGTTTAATCACCTCTTCAATCCGCTGGTAATAACCGGAATAGATGCATTGGGAGCAGCCATGGTCAGCAGGTTAAATGTCGAAGGGAAACCAGGGTTTACAGCAAAGGGCGGATCTGTGTTTTCAACATGGTACAACGGTGGTCTGAGAACTACTACTTATTTTCACAATATGATAGGGTTACTCACTGAAATAATTGGGAACCCTACTCCTTCTTCGATCCCGCTGGTTCCATCGCGTCTTCTTCCAACCGGCAATACAACCTATCCTGTAATGCCGCAAAAGTGGTATTTCAGAAAATCCATAGAATACTCACTCTCATTAAATTACGCTGTTCTCGATTATGCTGCCAGAAACCGTGAACATCTCCTATTCAATATTTACAGTATGGGAAAAAGTTCGATAAAGGCAGGTAACCGCGATACCTGGACTATTTATCCAAAACGGATTGATTTAGTAACTGCAGCATATGAAAAGGAGCAGAAACCTGCTTCCTCCGGTTCATTAAGGGGCAATCAGGGTACCATACCAGTTAAATACTATGATATAATATTTAAAGATTCTTCACTTCGCGATCCACGCGGCTATATTATTCCTGCCGGGCAGCCGGACTTTCCAACTGCCGTAAGATTTATTAATTCCCTTATCCGTTCCGGGATTAGTGTTTCAAAAGCAACTGCAGATTTTAATATAGAAGGAAAGAATTACCCTTCCGGTTCATACATTGTTAAAACAAATCAGGCCTTCCGCCCGATGGTACTTGATATGTTCGAACCACAGGATCATCCAAATGATTTCTTATATCCCGGTGGACCTCCGGTGCCTCCTTATGATATGGCCGGATGGACCCCTGCGTTCACAATGGGGTTCAAATTTAAAAGGGTTCTCACCGCATTTGATGGCCCGTTCCAATCAATACCATACGGGGAAATCCAGAAACCAAAAGGTAATTACACAGCTTCAGGAGCAATCGCAGGTTATGTTCTTGATTCCAGATGCGACAATTCATTCATAGCAGTGAATTTATTGCTGAAATCAGGTGTTGATGTTTACAGGATTAAAAATTTGACAGGTTTAAAAACACCTGCCGGTGAAGGTTCTTTTTTCATTCCTGAAACCCCCCGGGCAAAGACAATTCTTGAAAAGGCTGTAATCGACCTGAGTCTTAGTGTTAATTCTATAACAAAACGTCCGGTCAGCTTATCCGGAAAACTCGCCCCATTACGAATTGCTGTATGGGATACTTATGGCGGATCAATGTCGGCAGGATGGCTGAAATGGGTTATGGAACAACATAATTTTTCATATAACAGCATATATGTGAGGGAAATAAATGAAGGAAACCTTCAGAAGAAATATGATGTCATAATATTTGTCGGTGGTGCTATCCCTTCCATATCCTCAACCTCACAATTCTCGCCGAGGGATACTTCAAGAAATACCGGCATTCCGGCAGAATACAGGAACCAGACAGGAAGGATCAGTGCTGATACTTCCATCATCGCATTAAAGAAATTTATGGAATCAGGCGGCTCTGTTGTAACTATTGGAACAAGCACCAATCTTGCCTACCATCTGAACCTGCCGGTAACCAATGCTCTGGTCGAGATGAGGAACGATAAACTTGTTTCATTACCTTCAGAAAAATTTTACATACCAGGGAGTGTTTTGAGAGTCAGGATTGATTCAGCACAGTCTTCCGGCTGGGGAATGGAATCAGGGGCAGATATAATATTCAGTTCAAGTCCGGTATTCAGGATAACACCTGAGGCAGTCAGTCAGAGTATTATCAAACCCATAGCCTGGTTTGATTCAGAAAAGCCCCTTAGAAGCGGATGGGCCCTTGGACAGCAATATTTAAAGGATGGTGTAGCTGCCTTCGAAGCCAAAGTAGGATCGGGTAAGTTATATGCTTTTGGTCCGGAGATTACTTTCAGGGCCCAGACCTACAGTACATTCAAATTATTATTCAACCAGCTCTATTCAGGTTATTAATTCTGACAATTCAGTTAGGAAGATCTGAGCTCAGACTACATTGTCCTTACATACAAAGTAATCACTGGTTTCAAACCTTACTGATGGCAACTTACGCTAATTACTATTTATCTGTTAAGAATTATGAAAATATTTATACGTATCAATGTATGTATCATACTATTAATGCTTTTGAGCACCGCCTTGAAAGCCCAGGTAAAACAAAATGTAAGTAAATGGCCCAGAGGGATAACCTATGAAATATTTGTCCAGTCATTTGCCGACTCCGATGGTAACGGAATCGGTGATATTAATGGAATGATCTCAAAACTCGATTACCTTCAGGAATTAGGAATCGAAGGCATATGGCTGATGCCGATGAATCCTTCTCCTTCATATCATAAGTATGATGTATCTGACTATTATGATATCCATCCGGATTACGGAACACTTGGTGACTTTAAAAATTTCGTAAAAGAAGCTCATGCAAGAAATATTAAGGTCGTTATGGATATGGTTTTAAACCATTCCGGCAATCAGAATCATTGGTTTAAAGAGGCCTTAAAAGATGAAAGCATAAAATATTGGGATTATTATGTTTGGGCACACAAAGATGATCCAAAAGTTCAACCTCCTATAATCACGGCTGCAGATGGTACACAAAGAAGAGTTAGAAGTAACTGGAATACAGTTCCCAATAGCGATTATTTATATTTTGCCCATTTTGGAAGAAATATGCCGGACCTGAATTTTGATAATACAAAACTGCAGCAGGAAGTATTTAAAATTGGAAAATTCTGGCTGAAGGAGGTTGGAGTCGATGGATTTCGCCTTGACGCAGCACGCCATGTATTCCCTGATGAAAGAGCCACTGATAATCATAAATGGTGGGAGTATTTTCTGAAGGAAATGAAAACCGTAAACGAAGATGTATATATTGTCGGCGAAGTATGGGCTCCTGCAGATATTGTAGGTCCGTATCTCAAAGGAATACCTGCTCTGTTTAATTTTGATATGGGGGCAGAGATTATCAAAGCAGTAAATGAAGAAAATGGCAGTACCCTCGTATCAAAACATAAAGAAATTGAAGACTTCTATAAAAAAATTAACCCTGAATATATTGATGCAACATTTTTGACAAATCATGACCAGGACCGCGTGATGAGCAGTGTTAAAGGCAATGCTGATAAAGAAAAAATGGCAGTTGCATTATTACTTACACTTCCCGGCTCTCCTTATCTGTATTATGGTGAGGAGATTGGGATGTTGGGTCAAAAACCAGATCAAAATATAAGGGAGCCCTTTTTGTGGGATAAAAAAGAGAAAGATAAAAGCAGGACTTTCTGGATTAAACCTCGCTTTTCAACCGATTCAACAACTATTCCTGTATCCCAACAATTAGCTGACAAAAATTCATTGCTTAATTATTACAAAACATTAATAAAGCTCAGAAACAAGAGTTATGCTCTGACCTATGGCGAATTAATCCCTGTCGAATCAGTCGTTAAGTCAATCTGCGTATTTATGAGGTCCAATGAAAGTGAACAATTGGTAGTTATTCATAATCTTTCAGATAAAAGCCAGATTTTTAAATTACCTGCGAATTTGCGGGATTTCAAACTGGTCTATTTTGCAAACAAAGCAACGCAACTTACAAATAATCAGGCAACTATTCCAGGTTTTTCAACCGTTATTTTAACAAAATAACCAGATTACCCATAATAACACAAGCAGAACAACAGAAAGTTGCCCTGATCAGAACACCATAGTCCTGGCATGAACCTGTTTGAGTGATTTCAGGTTTTTTTCAAGACTAAGGCGTTGTAGATTTTCGCCTTTTAATTCAAGAATGATCAGTCCGGCAGGTTCTCCAAAAAAGATCTCATTAACTCCAAGACGTGTCCGGATATTGCAACCGTAAGAGGTAAGAAGTTTTTGAACTGCAAGGATTACATCGTGGTTACGTTCAACAAGCAGACCAAGTATTTCGATATTGCCGGTTACAGGAACCGGATTCTGTTTTTCCTCATCAGCAGAAAAATCCATTTCCCTCAGTTCTATACCGCCAAGTGATTCCAAATCAAACCTAAGCTTCTCTGAATCAGCAGGATCGCCATTAAGATGAAGAATAATATATGCCTCGCGACTGCAAACTGAATCGCTTACCTCATGAAAACCCAGCCTGGTGGTTATTAAAGTTGCATGACGAGACAAAATCTCCTGTGTCAGACCTGCTTCCTTTATCCTGTCGATGATTTTTATACCTAATACCGTAATCATAATATCATGGTTTAAACCAAAATTTCTTAATGAACTTAAAGGCGACAGGCTTCAGGCTTCAGGCGACAGGAATGTAAAATATTAAGCCGGTAGCCTGACGCCCGACGCCAGTAGCCTTAAAAATAAAGATCCCTCTCCCCCATTTTAATCTTTTCTATCTTCTCTCTGGTTATTATACCGACAGATGGCTCAAGTTTGGCCAGGTTCTTTTCGATCACTTTCCAGCCTTTTTCGATTGTATCGCCCTGTGCATAGTCACATATATATTCTGAAAGAGTAAGAATCGCATTCGGTGTACAGAATCTTTTTATGAAGCCGGGTACTGAAAACTCCATAAAATGTTCCCCTGTCCTTCCCATTCTGTAACATGATGTACAGAACGACGGGATATAATCATTTTCAAGAAGCTCATCTATAATTTCGGCAAGAGATCTTGCATCATTAATCTTGAATTGTTCTTTATTAAGATTCTGTTCTTCTTTATTTTCATCTGAATAAGAACCAAGCTCCAACTTGGTTCCACCATCTATCTGTGAAACACCAAATTGCATAACCTCTTTGCGTATAGCAGGAGATTCACGGGCAGTCAGAATTAATCCGGTATAAGGAACAGCCAGGCGTAAAATAGCTACCAGCTTTTTAAATTCGTCATCGGTGGTTTCATATTTTTTGTCAAGATTCAGTGTTGCCGCATCCTTAATTCTTGGAAAAGAAATTGTATGCGGACCTACGTTATAGCATGCCTCAAGGTGATTTGTGTGACGCACCAACCCGAGCACTTCAAATCGCCAATCGTACAGTCCGAATAATGCACCGATCCCAACATCATCAATCCCGGCTTCCTGTGCCCTGTCGAGTGCTGTCAGCCGGTATTCATAATCTTTCTTCTTACCTCCAAGATGATACCACGTGTAAGCTTCCGGGTGATAAGTTTCCTGAAAAACCTGATAAGTGCCGATACCTGATGCTCCAACTGTTCTGAATCCTTCAATATCAAGAGGAGCTGCATTAATATTCACTCTTCTTATTTCACCATTGCCTTTTTTGACACCATAAACAAGCTTTACGGTATGTGCAATATACTCAGGAGAATAATCGGGGTGTTCACCATAAACCAGGATAAGTCGCTTTTGTCCGTTATCCTCAAGTGCCTCAACTTCCTGGATTATCTCATTATCACTAAGTGTTTTCCTTACAGCTTCGGTATTAGAAGCTCTGAAACCACAGTATTTACAATTGTTGATGCACCTGTTGCCTACATATAAAGGAGCAAAAAGTACTATCCTGTTACCGTAAACTTTCTCTTTCAGTTCACGGGCTCCCTGTTTAATTTCATCTGACAGATCGGTTCCAACTGCATTTACCAGTACGGCTGTCTCTACCATT
Organism: Bacteroidales bacterium; assembly: GCA_031396165.1. GTDB lineage: Bacteria > Bacteroidota > Bacteroidia > Bacteroidales > VadinHA17 > LD21. Next base: position 19,802 of record JANNKF010000427.1, read on the forward strand.
GTGAGCCGCTGTTTATCGAGCGATTTTGCAATTACATCCCTTACCCGCTGTTTTTCCGGCTTTGTATTATTTATCAGATCCCAGATTTCCTGCGGATCTATAAATGACTTCATCCTCTGATCGGGAATGGATAATTTTTCTGGTGAAAATTTCATTAATTAACTTTTAAAGCCCTTCTCCCCAGGAGAGGGGTTGGGGTGAGGTATTTAACTGCAAAGGTAATCAATAATTGGCCGGATGGAGATGATTCTTGTCAGTAAATAAGGTCTGAAATTTCCGCTTTTGCGGTAGTAATTTTCAGGAATGATCTGCTGTCTGACAGATTTACTGCACCATGAATTCTTTTATGGAACAAAAGTGAAATTTTCGAATTCTGAAGTTGACTTACGTTATCAAAAATATCAATTAAGACCTCGCCTCTTCCCTCGTTCTCTTTGTTAATGATCACCATTCCTTTCGAGTAAACTGAACCGGCTTCTACCGATACAGCATAGATTCCAGGGGAAGGAAGAATTTTACACTCTTCAGTTAACGGGACCCTGAGCAAATCTGGCAGACCAGTTCCAGCTGGATAAGCTGAAACCTCAGGTGTACCAATAACGATGTAATAATGATCGAGATAGGCATTTGCCCTCTGGATATATCCATCACTTATTGCCTGACGGATCCTTGTTGAACTGACAGTTTCATGATGAACTTCCTGCTCAGGGATCTCTTCCGCTTCAAAATTATACTTTTCCTGCCAGGACCATAGTTGTTTATAATTTCCTTCCTGATTGAATCCAAAATGATGGTTAAATCCAACGACCACCACTTTGGCATGAAGCATACCATGAAGGAAATCCCTCACAAATTCTTCACTGGTTACTTTTGAAAATTCTTTTGTGAATTCAATAATTATAACATTATCCAGGCCGGCCTTTTCCAGCAGCTCAAGCTTTTCTTCCCCGGAATTAATGAGCTTCAGATCCTTGCCGGCAGTATCCGGATATAATACCTTCCTTGGATGCGGATCAAATGTAATGAGTACCGATTCTCCATTATGCTTTTCAGCAAGCATTTTAAGCCGGTTAAGGATAGTCTTGTGTCCGATATGTACCCCATCGAATGAACCGGTTGTTACAACAGGATTTTTTATAAACTTGGCAGCTTCAAAGCTCCTGAAAATCTTCATGTTGCAATCCTGACCTAAATTTTATTCTCTTTAACAAAATAGGCAACTTTTTCAATGGATGTTATCATATCATACTCTTCAAGATACACTTCAGATGGTACATTAAGAGGGATTGTGGTAAAATTAAGAATACCCTTCATGCCGTAACGGACTATCTCTTCGGAGATCTCTCTGGCGAAATCGGGAGGAACAGTCAGAATGGCAATTTTGATATCAAGTTCCTTTATAATTCTTTCAATTTCGCTGAATGGGTAACATTTTACACCGGAAATTACCTTATTAACCTTCTGAGGATCATTATCGAAGGATGCAACAAGATTAAGTTTTGATCTTTTTCCCTTGAAATAACCGGCTACGGCCCTTCCAAGATTTCCTATACCTATAACAGCTACATTGACGCTCTTTTCCGAATCGATTATGTTTCCGATCGTATCAATCAACTCCCTTACATCGTAACCTTTTCTTAGTACACTTGAATAACCGATTAACATAAGGTCACGGCGGACCTGAACTGCAGTTATATGAAGACGTGCAGCAAGTTCGTGAGAAAAAATGAAATTTCTTTTTTCATTAAGGCATTCCAGAAGTGTTCTTCTGTATTCACTCAGCCTTTCTACGGTTTTTCCTGGTAATTTCATCATAAGATATTGATTTTAATGGTACTGGGGACTTTCTAAGATAAATCTGAATTTGATTTATTACTATTTAATATTTTTTCAGGTTATTGGTATCTGTTTCTTCGGTAATCTGATTGTAAAAACTGTTCCCACATCGGGGGTACTATCAACATTAATAGTTCCGTGATATAGTTCCACCACTTTTTTAACTATTGAAAGGCCAAGACCACTTCCGGAAATATTTCTTGTCTTCTCATTCTTGATTCTTACAAATTCCGCAAAAAGATTCTCTGTATCGCTCTTTGTTATTCCGATACCAGTATCTGATATGATCAAAATTGCTTCACTCTCGGAACTGTCAATTGTTATTTCAGCTTTTCCACCAAACTTGTTGTATTTTACTGCATTGGATATGAGGTTATTAAAAACAATTTCCATATCACCCGGATCAGCCATTATTACTACCTCCGATCTGATGTCGAGATTAATATTCACATCCATCTGTATTGCGTATGGCTGTACTGTAACTATTGCAGCAGAAGCTACTTCAGCCAGATTGACCTCTTCGATCTTTTCCTCTTTTCTCTCGAGTCGTATCTTAGTGAAATCGAGCAGGTCCATTATCAGATTTCTCATACCCTGTATCCTTTGCAATGATCTTTCGATTGGTGTAGCATAGTCGTCAATCAAATCGCCGGCCTGTTTTGCCTGCATCATTCTCAGATACCCTTCGAGTGCGTTTAACGGTGCTTTTAATTCATGTGAAAGAACTGAGAGGAACTGATATCTGATCTTCTTTCCTTCCTGTTTCATCTTATGAGTTATCCTCTTAAGATATTGTTGCTTTGTTATATTTTCTATGCTCGATTTCAGCTCCTGAGGAGTAAACGGCTTCGGAATAAAATCGATGGCACCGTCGCGTGTTGCCCTGATAGCTACATCGAGAGAAGCATATGACGTTATCATAGCCACTACAATATCATAATTCCTTTTCCGAATGTATTCCAGTACCTCAACTCCCTGGATACCAGGCAACTTATTGTCGAGCAACAGAATATCGGGCATGTCTCTTTCAAGTATCTCTATTCCGTCCTCTCCTGTTGCAGCTTCTGTGACTTCAAACGTATAATCCTCATCCATAAAGGGATAAGTAACATGAAAGTTGTTCAGGATACGGGAAACTCCTGATCTGATACCAGGCTCATCGTCAATAACAAGTACTTTTAAAACTGCCATGTTATAGTTTTAATAGTTTCATAACCTCCTGATCGAGCTGTTCCGGCCTGATACCTTTTTCGAGATAAACGTCTGCCCTGATCCACGATTTTTCCTGTTCCGAATCGAGACTAAAGGAGATACCTGTCTCGTGCGAAACAGCTGTTGCAAGGATTACAGGAACATCAGGATATTTTCTCTTCATTTTGTAACATAGAATAAAACCACTATCATCGCTTTCCATCATAAGATCGAAAATCGCCAGATCGGGTTTATATTTGGCTATAACTGATTCAGCCTCAGCCTGACTCTCAACTGCCATTGTCTTATATCCTGCTTTTTCAAGGTTAAAGACTGTTTGAAAAAGATAATCAGGATCATCGTCTGCAACCAGTATTGTAAAGTCACTCTTATTCATCTTTCCACAAATTTCTAAAAAAACATTAAATCAAAGAGTTAATATGATAAATATGATTTATTGTTAAACAATTAACATTAAACAACGAACAATGTTCGGTAGGGACATGCCATGGCATGTTTCTACCAATGGCATGTCCCTACCCCTTTCTCCTTGGCAATACAATCTTAAAACTGGTACCGGTAGATCCTTTATCGGGATCGGTATTTGACTCTGCACTGATCTGACCTTTATGCATCTTCACAATTCCATATGCTGTTGCAAGGCCCAATCCTGTTCCCTGTCCGATACTTTTAGTTGTAAAGAACGGTTCGAAGATCTTTGCCCTGTCTTCCTCCTTTATACCTGTCCCAGTATCAGTCAGTATTATAATTATATCGCTAAGAGTATCTTCAAGTTTAATATTTATCGACCCGCCCTCAGGCATTGCCTCGAATGCATTCTTGATGAGGTTTGTAAGCACCTGCATCATCTGTTCCGAATCGAGCATGGCATCAGTACTGGTCATATTATTCGTAATGTTGATCTTAACTTTTGAAGGAATAATGAGGCTTTCGAGACTGTGGTCAACGAGTTCCTTAATGCTAACCTGCTGATGGTTTACCTGGTTCTTCCTGGCAAAATTGAGAAGTCCTGCCACAATTTTCTTGCATCTGGCAGCCTGATCAACAATCAGTTTGAGATCCTCCCGTACGGGATCGCCGGCTTTTGATTCATCGAGGAGAATATTGCTGTACATAATAACCACCCCGAGAGGATTATTAAGCTCATGAGCTATCCCTGCTGAAAGCTGACCCATATGAGCAAGCTTCTCCGATTGTTTAAGAGCCTGTTTCATTGAAGATAGCTTCTCATTGGAGAGAGCAAGATCCTTAACCGATTTATGAAGCTTTTCAATGGTATATGGAAGGCACATTTCAACCTCAGCCAGACCTTTTTTGATTGCAATTGCATGTTCCACACAACTTTCATATCCGCATGCGCCACAGTCGAGCTGGTCTTTTTTGGTTTTCTTGCCCATTTTCTGAAGAACGTCAACAACATCCTTTTCAGTAAGCTCTTCAACCAACGGCTCCTCGGGCTTATGTAGTATTGACAGGTCGAGTTCAGCAAATTCGTCAATTGACTTCTGCCAGCTATCTGTATCAATATTCTGCATCTTGTTGTTTGCGTACGAGCTTACAAGCGATCGTCTGTTATACTGCTTTCCGTTCTTTGACAAGCCGGGTCCCATTATACATCCCTCACAGCAAAGGAGTTCCATATGCTGGTTTTTTATTAGTCCGGCCTCAAACTCCTTCAGGGCACCCTGAAAATCTATCCTGCCTTCAGCAGCTATAATATTACCGGTAATGGCATTGTCACTAATCTTGGCTGTCTGCAGCAATCCGCGGGCAACAGGAAAAATGGCTCCCCGGCCGCCCACAGGCTGATCAAAATCGACTGCTGCTGTGGTCTCAGGTGTAATACTACCGTCTGTCAGCATTTCTCTTAATTCCGTGAAGGTTATTGCCTCATCAATTTCATTACTTTCTGCTTTCTTGGCAATACAGGGACCAATAAAAACAATCCTGGTATCAGTACCATACTTTGCCCTTATCACTCTGCTCATTGCAACCATTGGAGAAACAACGGGAGCCAGGTTGTCGACCAGTGCAGGATGGTAAAACTTGACGTAGTTTACTATTGACGGACAATCAGATGAGATATAATATTTTTTGTTTTCAGTTACCAGCCTTTTATACCTGTCGGCAACAAGGTCGGCTCCAAATGAAACCTCAGCAATATATTCAAATCCAAGGGTTTTTATCATCCCGTTAAGAATTCGATGATCGGGTATATCCGAAAATTCTGCAGGAAAACTCGGGGCAATAATTGCTGCCACTTTTGGATTACTCTCAAGTAGTTTTATAACTCTGTCGGTAGTATTTAAAAATACTTTTGCACCCTGGCTGCAGACCATAGTACAATTACCGCAGGCAATACACCTTTCAACTATGACCTCAGCCTGTCCACCTTCTATTCGTATAGCCTTGGCAGGGCATTCACGAACACAGGTATAGCAGGTACGGCAAAGTTCTTTTATGGTATATACCAACATATTTTTAAAAATTTCTGATCATAACAAAACGTTTCTCTTTTCGAAATGAGTATAGAATATTTTCTTGTCAGAAATATCACTGTCCTCCTTTAAAAGCTTATCATACATATTAATACAGGCAGGTGACTTGCATGGAAGGTTGATAGCTTCTGTCTCATCTGACTGATAAACAAGTTTCGCACGGCTTTTTATTTCGTCTTTTGAAGGACTGAATGGCAATCCTGCTCCATGAACACAACCTCCGGGGCAGGTCATTACCTCCACCAGATCATATTTTTTTCCTGAGGCAATGTTAATTCTGAGCTTTTCAAGTCCTGTCAGTCCGTCTACAACGGCAACATTTACCTCTTCATCACCAACTTTGAATACTGACTCTCTGAAATTCCCTCCCGATCTCAATTTCTTAAATACCTGTTTATCAGGCTCTTTCTTCATTTTCTGATAATGATATAAACGGATAATACCTTCCGCCATACCACCCGACACTTCTGCCATAATTGCTGCTGAACTTCTTCCGGCCATTGGCTCATCCGCAGGCTCGTGCTCAATATTTGAGGTGTCGATCCCATAAAGTCTTATCAACCTGGCCAGTTCCCTGACAGTGAGGACAGAATCTACATCGCTTATACCTTTTCTCATCATTCCATCACGGCGTGCCTCAAATTTCATTGCCATACAGGGAGTTGCCGACACTGAGAAGATCTCCTCGGGTTTAACACCCAGCTGGTTTGCGACAAGAGTTTTAATAAGCACACCAGTTATCTGCTGTGGGGATTTAACCGTAGAAAGTTGCGGAAGAAGCGACGGAATGAATTGTTCTGCATATTTCACCCAGGCAGGGCATACTGAGATATATATTGGATTTTCAGTTTTATTTTTTATTTTTTCTGTCAGCTGACCAGTAATTTCTGTAATGCATATATCGGTTCCTGTTCCTGTTTTATAAACCTTGTCAAACCCGATTTTTCGAAGTACGGCATTTAAAAGTTTATCAAAATCACGGGAGTATCTCATTCCAAGCTCTTCGGCAATACCATAAACAACCATCGAAGAATACTGAATAACTTTAGAAATCTCAGGTTTATTCAGGTATTCCTGTACTTCGGTAATATTATGTTTTTCATGGAGTGCTCCTGTCGGACAAACAAGCACACACTGTCCGCAGTGAATACAACTCGAAAAGTTGAAATCCTTATCAAGCGCAGCACCAACATGTGTTTCGCGACCTTTATTTATGAAATCGAGTGAGGTGGAAGTTACTACCTCTTCACAAACCCTGACACACCTGCCGCATAAGATACACTTTGATAATTCTCTGACGATTGCGGGGCTGGATTGATCGAGACGAGGCTTTATTTTTCTTGCACGTATCCGTCGTTCCCTTATATTCAGTTCTTCCGAAAGCCTTTGCAGCTCGCAGTTAAGGTTCCTGTCGCAATAGAGACAGTCGTCGGGATGATTTGAAAGTAAGAGTTCAACAATAGTTTTTCTGGCCTGGATCACCCTGGGTGAGTGAGTTTTTATCTTCATCCATTCTTCGACCGGCTGTGAACAGGCAGTTACCAGTCTCTCACGTCCTTCAACTTCAACAACACACATCCTGCAGGCACCTGTCGGTGTAAAATCCTTCATTCTGCAGAGAGTAGGGATAATAATACCGTTGCGGTTAAGAGCGGAAAGAATTGTTTCCCCCTTTTCAGCTTTTATTTTCTTATTATTTACCTGTATTGTAAAAAGCATAATAGCTATTTAACTGTTATTGCACTGAACTTACAAATATCGAAACAGATACCACAACCGATACACTTGTCCTCAACGATAAAAAATGGCTGAAGACGAGTGCCGTATATCGCATTTACCGGACATTTTGAGGCACATGCTGTACAACCTGTACACTTTTCAACGTCAATTGAAAAAGATCTTAATCCGCGGCAGATGTTTGCCCTGCATTTCCTGTCAAAAATATGTTCTTCAAATTCATCCCTGAAATTCTTAAGCGCACTCATAAACGGATTTGGTGCTGTCTGTCCCAGGCCACATAATGAGGTGTCCTTCATTACAGCAGCAATGGTCTCGAGTTGCATAACACCCTTAAAACGTTCAAGAGTTGTCCCTGACTCTTCATTAAGAGGCTTTCTAATAACACTTTCGAGTATCTCGAGCATTCGCCCTGTGCCTTCGCGACAAGGGATACATTTTCCGCAACTCTCATTACGGATGAATTCCATATAATATCTCACGAGGTCAACCATACAGGTATTCTCGTCGATTATAACAAAACCACCGGCTCCCATTCCTATCCCATTTGCCCTGAGTTCATCGAAATCTATTGTCAGATCGAGATGTTCACTCGTCAGAAATGAACCTGAGGCCCCTCCCAGCTGTATTGCCTTAAATTCCTTTCCTTCACGGATTCCGTCGGCAATTTCTTCAAGAATGGTTCTTATCGGTGTACCCATCTCAACCTCTACAACGCCCGACATGCGGCCCTTCCCGGCAACGGCAAAGATCTTCGTCCCCGGAGAGTTTTCTGTACCGAGAGAGCGGAACCATTCCGGACCATTCTGCATTATAAGCGGTACATTCATCAATGTTTCGACATTGTTAATTACAGTTGGTTTACCAAATAAGCCAGCGGTTGTAGGATATGGAGGTTTGAGCTGTGGCATTCCTCTTTTCCCCTCAAGAGTGTTAATGAGAGCGGTTTCTTCTCCACAGACAAATGCACCAGGTTCCTTTTTTATTACAATATCGAGATTATAGCCACTCGAGAATATATCGTGTCCGAATAATCCGAATTCCCTGGCGCTGTCTATAGCGCGCTGAAGTCTGTTCCTTGCGTGATCAGAGCCTGATCTGATGAATACTATAGCATTTGAGGCACCAATGGCATAAGCTCCGATTGCTATCCCCTCAAGAAGACGATGCGGATCACTTTCCAGGATTGTCCTGTCTGTAAATGCCCCCGGATCGCTCTCCTTTGCATTACAGATGAGGTACCGGGCATTTGAGTTCGTATTAAGAGCATGTTTCCACTTAAGTCCGGTAATATAGCCTCCGCCGCTTCTCCCCCTGAGACCACTTCTCTCAATAATGTCACAGACCTCTTCATAGGTATAATGACGAATTGCTTTCACATATGATCGGTAACCTCCACGTGCAATATATTCTTCAATGCTTTCAGGATCGTAACAGCCACAATTTTCAAGAACCACTCTTTTCTGGTTGGAAAAAAACGGAAGTGAATCCAAAAAGGGTATTCCGGGCCAGAGTTCGAAGCCTTTTGTCCCGGTTTGACCAGCAAGATCCTCCTCATTAATGTCGTTATGAAAAACGCCATTAAGCAGAGGTTCGACCTTCTCTTCTGTAATATTTCTGAAAAAGAGTTTATTTTTCCCCGGAATATGTATGCTTACAAGGGGTTCAAAATTGGTGGGTCCAGTGCAACCGACATTAATGAGCTTCACTCCTGGAGCGTTTTCGGCTAAATAACTCTCTATGGCTGAATAAGTTTTTTCCGAGCCTGCTATAAGACTACTTGTTCCTGAGGAAAGATATACTACAGGCTGATCGGGCTTTTCACGACGCACCTTAGCGAGTATCTTCTCTGTCTCGGGTTTGAGAGTATCCGATTCAAACAGCAGTACTTTTTCAATAAGGAATGACTTTAAATCTTCCATTTGTGGATCCTGGTAATTTAGTCGTTATCAATAACGTACTTTAGCTTTTTAATGAATTCCGGCAACTGATCTGCTTTGATGTGAGAATGAAATTCACCGTTTACATTTATAACCGGCCCATTATTGCAGCCTCCCATACATGACACAACCTCATAACTAAAATTTCCGTCACGGGTAGTTTGTCCGGGCTGGACGCCAGTTTCTTCTTTTATTTTGTTAATAATTGATTGTGAGCCATTAAGAAAGCAAGAAGTACCATGACAAATTTTTATCTGAATTTTACCAGCCGGTATGAATCGGAACTTGTCATAAAATGTTGCAAGGCCATAGATCTTAGTTGTACTTAATCCAAGAAAACTGCCGGTTTTCACTATTGCCTCTTCAGATAAATAACCAAGATCTTCCTGAATTTCCTGAAGTAAAGGTATCAGGTCTTCACGTTTTCCCTGTTTATATTTTTTTATAATAGTGTCAAGATCCGTACCCATCTGCATGAAATAAAGAAAATAATCTCAACACAAATATAACTCATTTTGTTGTTAATAAATAAACATTGTTATTTTATTAACAATAAAACACCAAAATAATTATTTGCTAATTTTGTTCGTATCGTATTGATTATATGAATATTACATATCACATGGCATTTAACAAAAAATATCCGTTTAAAATTGCGGAGCATAAATCAGACAAAATATTCAGGCAATCCGGTGAATTTAAGCATCAAAGTGGTAAACAGCACTAGAAAAAAATTGTACTTTTGAGGCTGTTGTTTATTTATGAACAGTTAGAAAATGGCTCAGAGAATTGAAATGCAAATTTGTCTTGGCAGTTCCTGTTTTTCAAGAGGTAACAAAGATGTGGTAATGTTTATTAAGGAATATCTGAGAAAAAATCATCTCGACGACAGGGTTATTTTCAAAGGAGCCCGTTGCATGGGCCGTTGTAGCAATGGACCTAATCTCATTATTAACGGAGTAACGACTGAGGATGTGACTCTCTCAAAAATTGAGGGTATACTGGAGAAAGAATTTGCCAGATTCATTTAAAACACGAAAGTAGTAAATATGACAGACAGAAAACCTGTTCTTTATATAGATGATGAAAAGTGCAGAAACTCCTACTCATGCGTACGGGTATGCCCGGTAAACGCAATTGAGGTAAAGCCCCAGAAAGCACATCCGTTCATACTCACCGACAGATGTATCGGATGTGGGTTATGTTATGTTTCATGCACTCCTCACGCCATTGGATATCGCGATTCGAATGAAGATGTAAAAGCTCTTCTTTCATCGGGCAGAAAAACTGCTGCATTGATAGAACCCAGCATAGCCTCTGAATTTGATGACATTACCGATTACCGGAAGTTTGTAGCGATGATACGCTCGCTCGGATTTGATTATGTACATGAGGTATCCTTCGGAGTTGACCTGATTGCGGCTGCATATGCAAAACTGTTTGCGAAAGCTGAAGGCAAGTATCTCATAACCGCTAACTGTCCCTCGATTGTAAAATTAATCGAAAAATTCCATCCGGAACTTATCCCTAATCTCGCGCCACTTGTCTCGCCCATGATAGCCACAGCAATGGTTGTCAGGGATATTTACGGTCCCGATGTTGCTACAGTTCAGATTGGACCCTGTATTGATGCGAAAGACGAATCGTTAAATTATCAGTCGGGGAAACTTGTGGAAGGGGTACTTACCTTCGCAGAGCTAAGACAACTTTTTGATGAATTTAAGATACAGGAGAGGCTTGTCAAGATGTCTGATTTCGACCCGCCTCATGGAAACTGGGGTGCCTTGTATCCACTGCCTGCTGGTATTATTCAGGCAGGAGGTATAAAAAGGGATATGGTATCAAGCAGTGTGATCACTGCATCCGGAAAAGAGGATATACTCGAAGCAATTAATGATTTTGACAAGTATATAGATACTATTCAACACCATTTCAACCTCTTTTTCTGTCACGGGTGTTTACTAGGTCCGGGTATGCAGCATCATAACGAGAGGTTCAGAAGAAGATCTCTTGTAAGACATTATGCTGAAAAACGAGTCGGGCTATTGGATAAAGAGCAATGGAAGAAGAATATGGAAAGATGGTCGAAACTCGACCTCTCCAGAACATTTACTGCCGACGACCAAAGGATTCCTGAACCACCTGAAGAAGCAATACTTGAGGTATTAAAGATTATTGGGAAAGACAACCCTGATAAGGAGATAAATTGTGGTGCCTGCGGATACCTGTCATGCCGTGAATTTGCTTCAACAGTTGCAAAAGGACTGGCAGTACCCGAAATGTGCCATACTTACAATCTGCGTAACAAACAGGAGTATATTGAAACACTGAGACAGACCAACAGGAAACTGGCTGACACAAAAAAGGCTCTCAAAGATTCTGAAGAACTCGCCAGAAGAGAAAAAGAGATAGCACAGAGTGCATCGGATATGATGAATAACATGCTTGAGAAGCTCCCGTCAGGAGTGGTTATTGTTGATAATTATCTTAAAATCCTTCACTCAAACCAGAGCTTCATCAACATTATAGGAGAAGATGCAAAAGCCATTTCAGATGTGATCCCCGGACTGGCAGGTGCTGATATTAAAACACTTATCCCGTTTAATGTTTATAATCTTTTCACCTTTGTCATAAAAGAAGATGAACCGGTAGTAAGCAAAGATGTACATTTTGAGGATAAGATGCTTAATATCTCCATATTCCCGATCAAGAAAAATAAAATGTGCGGTGCAATAATCCGCGACCTCTATTCACCTGAAGTACAGGGAGAAGAGGTTACCAGCAGGGTAAGTGAAGTGATAGAAAAAAACCTGGAGATGGTGCAGAAGATAGGATTTCTTCTTGGTGAAGGCGCATCAGAAACAGAACAGATGCTAAATTCGATAATCGAGTCGTATAAGTCAAAAAAAGGTGGACTGAAAAACAATCTGAAATAATATTTAGTGAACAGGAACTTTTTTATAGAGGTAAACAGCCAGCAGAGAAATCATGATGGGGAACGCATATGTGGTGATGTGTTCCTTTACCGCTACATAAAGGAGGAGAACAGGGTTATTGCTGTGCTTTCCGATGGTATGGGACATGGAGTGAAGGCGAATATACTGGCGACACTCACTTCAACAATGGCGATCAATTTCACAAGAGAGCATAAAGAGGTCGACCGTATTGCTGAGATAATTATGAATACTCTTCCTGTTTGCAGCGAAAGAAAAATCAGCTATTCCACCTTTACAATTGTTGATATTGAATCGAGTGGAAGGACCAATATTCTTGAATATGATAATCCGTCAACTATCGTCCTGAGAGGCAATCAGATTTTTGATCCCTCATGGAAAAAAGTGGTGCTTGAAAAGGGGAAACATGCAGGAAAGGTTCTAAAAGCATGTTCATTTATTCCTGAAAAAGAAGACCGGATTGTGTTCTGTTCTGATGGAGTATCACAGAGCGGTATGGGAAGTGAAACTTATCCTTTTGGATGGGAAAGAGAAAATATTGCATCTTATGCCGCCTCACTCGTATCAAGCGAATCATCGATATCGGCGATCATGTTGGCAGGGAAAATTGTAACAATGGCGCATAAGAATGACAATTACAAAGCGAGGGACGACATCAGTTGCGCAACAATATACTTTCGTGAACCTCGTAAATTATTGGTTTGTACCGGACCTCCATATGAGAAGGATAAAGATAAAGAGCTGGCCGCCAAAGTTATTGGTTATAAAGGAAAAGTCATTCTCTGCGGAGGCACCACGGCTGATATTGTAGCGAGGGAATTGAACAGGAAGGTTGTTGATGAGTTAATATTTGAAGATCCTGAACTTCCCCCTGAAAGTTTTCTGGAAGGAATCGACCTGGTTACTGAAGGAATACTCACTCTCCAGAAGGTAAATGAGATCCTTAAAACATATAATAACAGTATAAAACTCGGTAAGGGTCCGGCTGATAAAATTGTGCGTCTGGTAATGGAAAGTGATGAAATTCACTTTGTTATCGGTACCAGAATTAATATCGCACACCAGGATCCCAATCTGCCTGTAGATCTTGAGATCAGGAGAACAGTCGTAAAACGAATCGCCCGATTGTTAGAGGAGAAATGGCTGAAAAAGGTAACTTTCGAATATATATAATAAAAGGCGTGAGGAAGTAAGGAGACCGGAGACCGGAGTAAAACTGACTGCATGACCTCCTGACTGAAGAATTGTTTTTGGTGGCTCGGCGAAGTCTCCTGACTTCGTCGTAAAATAAAAGGTATTCAGGAGGTGACTTTATAGAAAGCGAAGTCTGGAGACTTCGCTTAGCAAAGGAACCTGAAACCAGAAGCCTGAAACTAATACTCGCTTTTCAAATATTCAAGGGTTCTCTTGAAGAGGAGTGGCTGGATATCAGGATGAGTGTTCATTTCGGGAAGTTCAGTGCCGAAGATAACCTCACCGATTTCGGACATGGCAGGCAAAGGTCCGAGTTCTGTAACTTCAGCAAAATAGAGTCTCCCCCAGCCTGTTACACCGTCAATAATAACAGAATAGGTGGCAATACATTCAATACTGAACTGAACAGCACCAGTCTCTTCCATAAGCTCCCTGCAGGCAGCTTCATGCGAGCTCTCACCTTTTTCTATGTGTCCTCCTGCAATTTCAAAGCTATTGCGCTTATTGTGGCGTACAAAGATCCACTTATCGTTGAACCTGGCCGATATAACAGAATATGTAAGTTTTACACCAGGCTCATATACAGGCTCATAGAATTTTACTTCCGTCATCTTAATATATTGTTTACCAGTAACGAATGTAAGCATTATCATGATATCTGATTATTAAGTAAGTTTACATAATATGAGTATCGGCAATCATGCATATAGATCCATTGATTTTCTTCGATTACCCCGACCCCATGGGGAGCGAAGAAAATCAATTTACCCCCCTTGGGGCTGGGGTAAATAAATTGATTTTCAAGCATTTTGCATTATCTTATTTATGATTGCCGATACTCAATTTTACATAAAATCAACTTTCTATGGTACTACTGATAATTATGATAGTGACTGAAATCTCAATGTCAGTTGTAATCAGACAACATTTCTTCAGCCAGTCAAAATTCAGATATTATATCGCATTGATTTTAAATCTTATCCTGAGCATATGGCTCTGGATACTGTTTTTTTCAATTGCAGGTTACAGGAGCTTCTTCGATAATCCACAGCAAGTCTGGATGCTGATGAATCTTTACGGAATGGTTGGGGCAGTAGTAGCTCCGAGGGTAATCATAAGTATATGCCACTTTTTTGGAGTTCTTATAAAAAGAAATCAGGGAGGCGGATATATCAACTGGCTTACAAATACAGGAATTATTACCGCAACAGTAATGTTCTCCATTATTTTACTCGGAACGTTTCATGGAAGATTCAATTTTAAGACGGAAGAAGTGACAATCAAGATTAAAGGACTAAATAAGGATCTTGATAATCTGAAGATCGTGCAGATCTCAGACTTACATCTGGCTGGTTTCTTTCATCATCCTGAAGAACTTGAGCATGTTGTGAATAGAATCACAGCACTTAAGCCCGATCTTATTTTAAATACCGGCGACTTCGTGAGTTATGGCTGGAGGGAATACGGGAGAAATGACACAATTCTTTCAAAGGCTAAAAGCAAATTCGGAAATTATGCAATTCTTGGCAACCACGATTTCGGGACCTATCATCCATTTTTCACTGAAGCTGATAGAAAAAATAATGTGGCAATACTTAACAATATTGTTAAAGAATCGGGTTATACGGTTCTAAATGATGAGTTCAGGGAAGTCAGGATCGGAGAAGCAAGACTGATACTTATAGGAGTGATAACAATGGGACGGCATCCTGAAATTATGCATGGGGATCTTAACAAAGCAACAACCGGTATTGACAGCGCAGATCTTAAGATCCTTCTTACTCATGATCCGAATCACTGGGAAGAAGAAGTAACCGGAAAAACAGATATAGATATTACCCTTTCCGGGCATACACATGGTATGCAGATGGGAATATCAACAGACAGTTTCAAATGGAGTCCGGTAAAATATTTTTATCCGAACTGGAATGGACTTTACCTCCACGGACAACAGGTGCAATATGTCAATCGGGGACTTGGAGTATTGGCAATTCCATTCAGGATATGGATGCCGCCTGAGATTACTGTTATTACGCTGGAGAGGGAATAATGTACTGTTTCTAAGTTATGAAAAAGAAACAGGCCGCAGAAAACTCTGCAGCCTGTAATTGTTACCCTCTCCTGATCTTATACTAACCTTCTAACCATGAATGTTTTGGATGCAAAACAACTAACCTGATATTGTACATTCCATTCTTAAAGCGGGCAACATTTGTTATTTTTTACTGATTTTATAACTATTAGACAAATCAGAGTTGCCGGATATTCCGGAGTAAGTGAATTTTAGGTTATTTTTAACTTATTTTGACAGATGCAAAAAACTAACAGAACAGGAAATATATTGGAAATTGAATTCAAGGTGGTTTATTCGCGCAGGCGCACTCTGGGCATAAGTGTCCTTCCGGATTCTTCTGTAATTGTGAGGGTGCCCTTACGGACATCAGACAAAACAATCAGCAGGATCATTACTGAAAAAGCTTCATGGATAATTAAGCACCGGGATAATTACAAAGGGCAGGAAAACAGCAGGTTAAGCCGATTATTTATAAATGGTGAAAAACATCTGTTCAGAGGAAAAGAGTGCATGTTAACCATAGAGAAAACCGACAGATCAATTATCCGGTTTTGTGACGATGCAATTGAGATGAGCCTTGGAAAACCTGATGATCAGGATGCAGTAAAAAAGTTACTTTACAAGGGATATTCAAGGGAGGCGAAAGTTGTTTTTCCGGATTTATTACTAAGGGTGATGCAAAATTATGAAAATCAGAACTTTAAGCCATCCAGTCTGGTAATACGATCCATGAAAAGAAGATGGGGAAGTTGTTCATATAAAGGAGTAATTACATTGAGCACAGAGCTGATAAAGCTTCCTGATCTGTTTATTGAATATGTTATAATTCATGAACTTTGCCACCTGAAACATCATAATCACGGAACAAAATATTATGAATTGTTGTCTGAACTTTTTCCTGACTGGAAATCTGTAAGAAAGGAATTAAGAAAATATATCCGGTAGGGACATGCCATGGCATGTCCCTGCCTACACAAAAAAATAATTGACGGGGCAAAAATAATAACCTGGTTCACTCTTCCTACAGGTAATATGGAATATTTCAGATTTGATACTCCTGTCCTTTTGCCGGGATCTCTATATTTTTGAAACCTGAATTAAGAAGTGTTGCCACATATTTCTTCTGCGTCTCATATTCCCCGTGTACAATAAATAACTTTTGAATCGCATTTTTATCCTGGCATCCCAGAAAATCTATCATCTCCTTATAGTCTGCATGACCGCTGAACGATTCAATTTTTCTCACATCCGCCCTTACTGCATGAATAATTCCATGGATTGAAACTTCCTTATCACCTCTGACAATTCTGGCCCCAAGTGTTGTCGGGGCACAATAACCAACCACCAGAATAGTGTTTTTGGGATCCGAAATATTGTTTGCAAGATGATGCTTGATCCTGCCTGCTTCCATCATTCCAGAGGCAGAAATTATTACACAGGGTTTTTTACTTTCATTAAGTCTTTTTGAATCTTCTACCCTGGTGATATAGTAAAGATTTGCAAATCCGAATGGATCCTCATCTTTCTCAAGGACCTTGAGAAAATCGTTGTTATAACATTCAGGATGCATCCTGAAAACCGTTGTGGCATTTACAGCAAGGGGACTGTCGACAAACATATCTATTTTGGGAAGCAGACCTTTATTAAAAAAATTATTAAGGGTATAAACTATCTCTTGCGTCCGGCCAACACTAAAAGCGGGAATAATAAGTTTCCCACCCTTTGTTACACAGGTGTTCATAACAATATTGAGGAGTTCCTTCTCGGCTGATTCAGAGTCGTGGTGAAGTCTGTCTCCGTAAGTTGACTCGGTAATAACTATATCAGCCTGGGGAAAAGGCTGGGGAGATGCAAGAATAGGGTCTACTGGTCTCCCGATATCGCCGGTATATGCAATTTTTTTAACTTGTCCATTTTCCAGTATTTCAATATTAGCAACTCCGCTACCCAGCATATGGCCGGTATTTGTGAACTTAACCTTTATGTTTTCGTCAATTCTGAACTTCATATCTTTCGGTACGCCGATAAACAGTTTCATACATGCTGTAGCGTCTTCTTTTGTATAAAGTGGAGTAACAAGCGGGAGGCCTTTCTTTGCCCTTCTTTTATTGAAAGTCATTGTATCATGTTCCTGAATAAATGCTGAATCGGAGAGCATAATCGCACAAAGATCCCTTGTTGCATTCGAACAGATTATGGAGCCTCTGAAACCCAGCTTATATATATAAGGAATGAGTCCGGAATGGTCTATATGGGCATGAGTAAGAATCAGATGATCAATTGTTGAAGGGTCGAACATAAGGTCGCGATTCATGCCATCAGTTTCAAGACCCTTACCCTGAAACATTCCACAATCGAGAAGTATTCTTTTTCCTGAGTTTGTGGTTATCAGATGTTTACTGCCCGTAACTTCGCGGGCGGCTCCAATAAATTTAATTTTCATTTTCTTTTATATTAAAGAATAAAGATAGCGATTTTTAAGAGGTTGGAACTCTTGAAATTTCATTCTGCGAAAATTCGCGTTATCTGCGGGAAAAACAAAAAAATCCCGCTGATTGTGCAGATAATCGCTGATCATATGCCTTAAAAGTGCCGAAGATTTATATTCGGATTCCGATTATAGTTATATCATCAACCTGATCGCCTGAACCCTTCCAGTTTTCGAACTCAGCCTCGAAAAGTTTCCGTTGTTCCGACATAGGTTTATGAAAGATTTCCAAAAGCAGCTTTTTAAGTTTTGCACTTTTATATTTAACACAGTTTGGTCCACCGAACTGATCCACAAATCCATCTGAAAATATATAAACAGAATCTCCTTTTCTTACATTGATCTCGTAGTTTGTAAACACATCTTTTTCACCATAATAGATACCAATTGGCATCCTGTCGGCCTTATATTCCTTAAATTCATTGCCATGGAAAACAAAAAGCGGATTGAAGGCTCCAGAATACTGAAGTGTTTTCCTATCCTTATGAGGGACACAGAAAGCTATGTCCATGCCATCTGCAGCTTCACCCTCTTTCCCCGTTTGATGAAGGGCTATCTTAATTTTATCACGTAATAGTCCAAGAACGGTATTGGCTTGAAGTTCAGAATTATTCGTTATAATATCATTCAATGTTGATATTCCCAGAGCGCTCATAAAAGCACCGGGCACCCCATGTCCTGTACAATCAGCTACAGTAAAGAAAATATGTCTGTCATTTTCCCCGATCCAGTAAAAATCACCGCTGACAATATCCCGTGGTTTGAAAATAATAAAATGGTCAGGGAATGAGGAAGCGAAATGACTCTCTTCAGGCAGCATAGCCATCTGAATTCTGCTTGCATATTCTATGCTCGATGTGATCTCCTCTTTCTGGGTCTCTATTTCGGCTGTCCTCTCCTTTACTTTTAGTTCCAGAATTTTATTCGTTTTTTGAAGCTGTTCTTCACGGAACCTGACAATCAGAAACAGGATGAGCAAAACCAGAGAACCCATAAGTATAAAGAATACCGGAGTCTTTGTAAAGGGCGCTTTAATTGTGAACTTTATTGTCTCAATATGTCCGATATTTCCCCATATGTCTTTTGCTCTGACTTCAAGAATATAATCACCGGCAACAGGAACGGGCAGATTATAGCTTGTTCGTATCGACCAGGGAGACCATTTGTTCAGCAGTTTATTCACTTTATACTGATATTGAGTTGTATTCTGCTTAAGATAAGCCGGGGCAACAATATCGAAATAAACAACATTATCGCCACGATTAAAGACTATTTCCGAAAGACTGAATAATGTTCCGTTTGAATTGTAAATACTCTTTACCAGAACATCGCTTTCAGGATTGATTTTTAATGGTTTTTCCAAATCAATTCTGAAAAGGCGGTTTTCACCATCAATAACCCAGAGTAGCCTGTTCTCAGAATTTATGGAAATAACATCAGTAAAAATTTTAAGAAGAGACATCTCTTTTTCTATGTATGCGTCTACAGTATTGAGATATAACCAGTTATGACCTAGTTTAATCCATGGCTTATTCGAAAGCGGATAGAGATATTTTGCTTTAACTCCTGCCGGGCTGTCGATGCTACGGGTACTGACAAAGCCGGAAGAAGGACTTTGATAATAATATATTCCCGACTCTGTGTAAAGGAAAAGTGAATCATTGGCCGTATCGAGAATATATCGTTGTGGAAAATCATTCTTAATGTTTACGGAAGTATAATTAATATCTCCGGATGTTCCTGATAGATCAGTATTCAAAGCGGCATTATCTACCCCAAGCCATAGGTTACCTCCGGATGTCACAGCTATAGAATACACTGGATCAGCAAATAAAGGATCCGGTGTTTCACTTATCCATTTGCCATTCCTGAATCTTACATTAAAATAGCCATCTGCAGTTGCAATCCAGTACTTGTCTCCTACCGGTTTCCAACTGATATTATTAATATACCTGTTCTCTTCAATTATACCGGTTTTATGATTATTGATTACCAGGAGGCCTTTGTTTGTTGCTGCGAGTATTCCGTTTTCGGTTTTAACGAGCTGCCTGCACTTTTCATTAAATCCCTCAACCTTTTTATAAATATAATTTATTGATTTAAGCTTATTTACAATACCTCTGGCAGATTGTTCCACGACAGTTTTCTGAACTGCAATATTTGAGTTGCCGGTTTTAGATGCCGAATTCTTATTGCTGACAGTTTTTTTTCCGAATATTTTTGTGAAAATATTTTTACGGGTTCCGGGTTGTTCCTGAACTGTGCCTGTCTGACTTGAAAGCTGGTTTTCTCCCGATGATTGATCATTGCTCTCTAGTATTTTGACTTCAGCATAATTTCTTACAACAGTCAGATAATAAAGACCTTCACTGGTTCCTACATAAAGTTCTCCATTATACCAAAGTGTTGATGTCAGGTTACCGGCAAGTCCGGGATAGATGCTGAAATTTCCAACAGGCAGATTAAGTTCAGCCCTGGTTAGTCCATATTGATGAGAAAGCCATAGTCCGCCACTCTTATCCAATCCAATAGCAAATATCTCATCATCTGGCAGTTTATTCTGATTATTGATAGTAAATCTCACTAATCCGCTTTTTTTGTCGATTACAAGTGCTCCTCCATCAAGAGTAGAAAAAGCATAAAGTGAATCCCCAATTGTTATTCCTTCTGAAAGTATATTATCACGAAGATAACCATCATCTTTTACCTGGTAATTAAAATACTTCAGGCCATCAAAAAGTTGAAGTGTCCCATCGCTGAGTCCCAGGAGTACCATCTTATCATCATATGGAAGCGAGAATAAAATATCCTTATTTTCAGTAAGATAACCTGTTACAATAGGAAAGAGGGTATCACTTTCAAGTCGGAAGAGGCCTGAACCCAGTCTATTAATAAAAGTGTTTTTTTTTGTCACAAACAATCCGGTAAAGGGACTGTTCTCAGATGATTTCAAACGAAGTTCAAATTTGTTATCTTTAAGATTGTGACGGCTTATGGATTGTTCTCCATAAAACCATACTGCTGTATCATTGAAGGTAATTCTGGTGATTATACCAATTTCAGCATCCTGACCTGATATTGCATAATATTTATAAAGTCCTGTCGGATCTTTCTCCAGGTAGCCATAGCTGTTTTCTGCTCCGACAAATATTCTTCCGTCAGCCGGATTAGATTTCATCGAAAACGGAATTACTGGCATCCTTACCGAATTCCAATCCTGTCCATCAAAGGAAGAAATTCCCTTTCTATTGGCGAAGAGCATAACATTATAGACGTCCTGACAAATAGCCCAGTTCTGGTTTTCCAGATCCCTGCTCTCATTGAAATGTGTTAAAAGTGGAGCCCCCTGCTGAGCAGATAACCAAACAGTTGTCAATAAATAAAAAATCAGAATATAAATTCTTTTCATTATGAATTTTTGAACCAATTACAATTTCTGAATCCTTTCTATCAGGTTAATTTGATTCAATTTTATAAAGTTACACAAAAAGATTTAGTACCAGAACACCAATAAGCCCCATTATACCGATCGATGTTTCCATGACACACCACGATTTAAGTGTATCCTTTATACTGAGGTTAAAATACTCTTTAAACAGCCAAAATCCGCCATCATTAACATGTCCGAACATTAAACTCCCGGAACCAATGGCAAGTACCATCAATTCAGGCTTGACTGCACCCGCAGTTACCAATGGAAGTACAATACCGGCAGCAGTAATTCCGGCTACAGTCGCCGAACCGACACAGAAACGCAGTATGGTGGCAATAAGCCATCCAAGGAAGAGGGGTGAAAGAGTGGATTCACTCAATAATCCACCAATATAGTTGCTTACCCCGGCATCGATCAGTACCTGTTTTAAAGCACCGGCGCCAGCAATGAGCAGCATTATCATTGTTATACTGGTTACCGAATGGGCCAGGGAATTCATTATATCAGTTATCTTTCTTCCCCGTGCAATCCCAAGAGTGTAAATTGCAAAAAGTACAGAGAGGAGCATTGCAAAAACCGGATTTCCTATCCAGCCAAGCACCTTTCTCACAAAATTTTCTTCAGGTAAAAGAAAACCGGCAATCGTGGCGATTGTGATGAGAAGTACCGGCAAAAGTGCCGAAAAAAAACTGGTCCAAAAGCCAGGCATCTCATCATCCGTCAATGGTTTAACGTTTACAAATTCCGCAAAAGGTTTTGCTTCAATTTTACTCAGTGCTTTTGAAAGTATTGGCCCGGAAATGAAAATTGCAGGTATCGCCACAATTATTCCATAAACCAGAGTTTTTCCCAGGTCAGCATTGAATACACCCACAATAGCTGTAGGTGCGGGATGAGGAGGCAGGTATCCATGAGTAACCGACAGAGCGGCCAGCATAGGGAGCCCCACATACAACAATGGCAGTCCAGTTGATGCTGCAACAGTAAAAACAAGAGGGATCATTATGAAGAAACCGACATCATAAAATAGTGAGACGCCTACGATAAAGCCTGTCAGCATGAGAGCCAGCTGAATATGTTTGAGTCCGAAAGCATTTACGAGTTTTGTGGTAATTCTCTGGGCAGCACCGCTTTCTGATACCAGCTTCCCGAGCATTGATCCAAGACATAAGATAAGCACAAGGAAACCCATTGTATTGCCAATCCCTTTTTCAATTGATAATACTGCCTGATCGAGAGTCATCCCTTCAGCGAGGGCCACTGAAATTGAAACAATAACAAATGACAAAAATGAATTGAATTTGAATACAAGAATCAATACCAGCAGAAGGCAGATTCCAAGGACGACGATAAGGAGAGGCATATACTATCTATTTAATTTATCATAAATGAAAAATTCTTGCATCTAATTAATTGGCGCAGGTCACGCTTCGGCTTCGCTCAGCGTGACGGGCATGCTTCGGCTTCGCTCAGCGTGGCTTCGCTCAGCGTGAAGGGCATGCTTTGGTTTCGCTCAGCGTGGCTTCGCTCAGCATGGCTTTGCTCAGCGTGACGGGCTCAGGGTGAATTTCTTCCGTCGAAGCCAGACTCTGGTTTGAGTGGAAATTTAACCGGCACATTATCGCGTGTTGACCGGTAGATTGCTGTGAAGAGTTCAACTGTGCGACGTCCGGCTTCTCCATTTACAGAAGGTTCTGTGCCATTGGCAATTGCCTTTAAATAATCTTCAATCTGATACTGCATATAAACAACAGTCGGATCGCAGTTATTAAATGTTTCAGTATCCTCTTTAATCCACTCCTTAAGCAGATGTTCCTCACCCGGGATTGTCCAGAGGTCATTCACAGGTGGTTCTGCCACTCCGGTTCTTCCGGCAATGAACATTGCACCCCCATCTGTCTGCACTCCTGCAGAAGCACCGTTGCCGCCATGAACATGAACCTTACCATAGATTCCCGGTTTCTGAGAATTACTTACCAGAATATTACCGATAGCTCCACTTTTGAACTTAACAATGGCTACAGCAGTGTCGTCGACCTCAATGTAAGGATGATTCAGATTCCGCCAGATCCCATAAACCTCATCAATCTCACCCATAAACCAAAGCATAATATCAAGCTGATGTGGTGACTGGTTAACAAGAACGCCCCCACCCTCCTTCTTCCACGAGCCTCTCCACTCATCCGAATCGTAATAAGCTTTATCTCTCCAGCCAAGCATTGTTACAGTTGCCAGCACCGGTTTGCCAAGTTTACCGCCTTCAATAGCAGCTTTAACTCTTCTTACCGGTTCATACCATCTCCGCTGACTAATAACACCTAGTTTAACATTATTTGATTTACATGCACTTATCATTTCATCACAATCGTTCAGATCAGAGGCCAGTGGCTTTTCAACCAATACATTAGCACCCGCTTTTGCCGCTTCCGTAGCAGGCTGGACGTGATAGGGATGTGCAGAACAGACTATCACAAGGTCCGACTTGTTTTCTTTTACCATTTCGGAAATACTGCTATATGCCTTTGAATTATACACCGCAGCAAAATCTTTTGCAGTCTGAGAAGTTCTGCTCCAGACACCTGTCAGTCGTGCATTCGGAATGTTCTGAATAGCTTTTGCATGAAGATGGGCGACCCGGCTGCATCCTGCTATTGAAATGTTGTAGATCCTATCAGTCATAGTCATTGGTTAAAGATATTTCGGATTTCGGATATTGGATTTCGGATTTTTATGGAATCAGGATTACCTTGTTAAGTTTCTCCTCTTTCCGGTATAGTTTATTAAACCAGAGAGCACCTTCCGAAAGAGGAGCCACAACAGAAATCTGATCATCGACACTTATCTTACCAGTCTCAATCAGATCAAGAACTACCTCATATTCACCACGTATTGCACAGCTTCCCAGAACCTTCAATTCCCGTGTGACTACTTTCTGAAGAGGAAACTCAACTTTTGGAGACACATTACCTACCAGGATTGCTTTTCCACCTTTACGAATTAAGTCAATTGCAATGTTTAGTGATTCACTTTTCCCGACTGCTTCAAATGAGATATCAGCGCCACGGTTGTTTGTAAGAGCGACAATTTTTTCTACAATGTCTGATTCTGAAGATAGAAATGTATAGTCTGCTCCGGCTCTCTTAGCCTGTTCCAGCCGTTTTGAATCAATATCAACAGCTATTGTTTTTGAAGCTCCAGAAAGTTTAAGAAGTTTCAGTATGAAGGTTCCTATCATACCAGTACCTACGACAACACATTTATCACCTGTTTTTATGCCGGCAATATTTATTGAATGAAGAGCAACAGCTACAGCTTCGACCATCGCAGCCTGCTCAAATGTAACATTATCAGGGATTTTATAAAGAATATGCTGTGGGATCGCAATAAACTCAGCAAATGCTCCTGCTCTTTTAAATGTTCCGGGGGATACACCCAGAACCTCCCGATTATCGCTTAAATTATAGTGCCCTTCAAGAGTAAACCAGTCATTCAGAGGATAAACAGTTGAATCGAAAGTTACCCTGTCTCCCGACATCCATTCCTTTACACCTGCAGCTGTTTTAACAATTATTCCCGAAGCCTCATGCCCCATTATCATAGGTGGAATTCTTCTACCCGTACTTCCGTCGAGACCATGAACATCAGATCCGCAGATCCCACAAGCTCTAACTCTTACAAGAACTTCATTATCAAGAATTTCGGGATCAGGTACATCTTTGTAAACCAGTTTGTTGTATTCTTCAAGAACGAGGGCTTTCATAATTCACGTATTATTAAGATATGAATGCAAGATGAATATTTTCACTTCGAATGATTTACAAGAATATTAATTTTCATAAAAGTTAAAGTATGCACCATTGTCAATATCATCCTAATCCTCAGGATCATACTCATCAAATATTATGAAATTTCCAGGGCCTGCATTTTTCTCAAGCCGTGTAATAATTTTATTTGACTCGGTTTTACTCTGAACAGGTGAAGAAATAAAAGCCGGTTTCCCGTCGTATCCACATTCTACCTCAATTAATTCAATCTTGTCATCATCCTCTTCAAGCATAAATGAAGTAATTGAAGTGAAATCCTTATGTGGTGTGAACCCATATTCATCTGCAAACTCAACTCCTGAAAATATAATGTTATGTGCCAGTTGATAGCTGACAGGTATGAGCTCGAATCGCTCATTGAACTCTGCAGTTCTTTCTTTGTATTCAGAGAATGGCCGGTTGAACATGTAATCGGTATCTTTCACACCCAGTAACATGAGGTCGACAAGATAA
>JANNKF010000435.1:0-10239 GCA_031396165.1 Bacteroidales bacterium
CGGTGCGCTGCACCTTAATTAAAGCATTCATTATCCGTTTGCTACAAATATTCAGGTGCTCTGCACCTTAATACAAAATTATTTTCCTTTCGCAACAAATACCTGCCTTCCGGCAGGCAGGTTTCGCGGCTCTGCCGCTGGTGTGGGATTTTAGTTTTCAAGTGCGTAGCACCGAAATCTTTGTAGCTGGAATTGAGAAAGAAATTTTTTCAGGTGCAGCGCACCGGAATATTATTTTCCTGATTTGGATTTTAATATGTTCAGAGCCTCTTCAATTGTCCTGACAAAGAAAACCCTGTTACCGCGATTACACTCCCGGATAAAATCCTGAAGACTTTTGCTTGAATATTTTGAGAAATCACCGATTATTGCCAGTTTGCAACTGTAATTTGAATACTTCTGAAGCACATCACCTGCCAGTCCGGTATGAAGCCTGAAAAAATCGGGATGCAGATTTTGTTCCCTTAAAATAATATTACTGCAATTCTTAAAATAGAGCTCTCCAAGCAGATCAACTGCATCCTGAACAGAAGCTATCTGAAATTCTGAATCAGTTACTTCGGCAATTTGAACTCCGGCGATATCATGAAATTTTATCATCTGAATAGTATCTTTTTAAAATACGATCCTGTAGAACTTCGAATCAAGAGGTGCAATTGTTAGTGATGGATTCTGAACAGGTTTTCCTGTAACATCAACTTCGACTGCTTTCAGGGCATTCCCATCTATACCGTTTGTAAGAGCAAGCTTCACACTTTTTCCGTTAGTTTCCCTCAGGTGGATCACAGCTGACTTACCATCGGATGCTGGTTGCGAACTTATAAGTATTACATTGTCAGGCCATTCTGCAATAAAAGAACCTTCCCGGTTATTATCACCGGTACCTGAACCCGGCAGGATCCTTGTCAGATACGGTACCCTGGCTCCCCAGCCAAACCTGGTCGCAAAATCATTTGAATTATCGGAAGAGGATGTAAGATAATATGTCCATGAGTGCCCACCTCGCTGTTCGGCATTAAAATTTGTTACCCAGTAGTTGTTCATCGGCCATGAAAACAGATTTGTGGTCTGCGGCATCGCCCCTGCCTGGTACCTTCCAGTATTTATTGCCCCAAACTGCATCAGGGGCATTTCGGCACAGCCGAGCACAATCTGTGACTTCCCGTTTCTGACTGCTGTGAAATTCTGAACAGTATACCAGTCATTTGATGAGCCTTTTATCTGATCCTTACCTGTTTCAATTACACCACCCTGAACTTCCGTAAAATGTTTTCCTTCTTTTAAATCAAACGGGAAGGCAATATAAAAACTCTCTGGAGAAATGATGCTTTTTTTAACCAGATGACAGGCCAGATCCATTCGTTTTTCGGAATTGTAAAGACGGATCTCAAACATGAACCCTCGCGGATTTTCAGTAGTTACTGATTCACCATAGAATCTAATGCTGTTCCAGATTTCACCTGTTGTCATCGAATCGAACCATACAGTATCCAGTGGAGAGCGCCTGAAATCATCGAGTCGTTTGCTTTCCATCTGCGACCTGTTGCCGAGTTGTTCAAGAATGAATTCGCCCAGTTTATATTGGGCTTTCTGATCGATAAGTTCAAGATTGAGCTCCTTATCGTACCATGAAATAATTGATCCCTTTGATGGATCTGTATCGATTTTATACCACTTGTTTTCGAGTGTTTTAAAATTAGATGCTTCACTAGCGACTGATGTTTCGTCAATAACTTTGATAATATACTTTTTATACCCGAAAGCAGGTACATCTTTAAGCCAGACTGCCCACTGGGTTACATCGGATCGATGCAGCAACGGTTGAACGGCCAGCCTGTTACCTTCAAAGTCAAAAATTCCAGCAATTTTTCCCCTTGGCACTATCTGATGATCGATATAGACTGTCGTCAATCCTGATCTTTTCCAGTTAAGTGTATTAAACACAATTAAAGATGGCTCTTTCTCCCTGCTGAATTTACTCTGAAGAAGTCCCATTGTTTCTTCACCGATTGAAGCTGTTCGTCTGTTGGCTTCCCAGGCATATGATTCTTTTATGGCCCGTTGTTCCATAGTTGGCTGACTAAGTGGCTCTCGCACACTTTCGGAATAGCCCATTGTATGTTCTGTGAAAAACAATAAAGCATTGTCGGCTAGTTCTATATTACTGCTTATCTCATCCGGAAGTTTAATACCTGAAACAGATGCCATTGTCAGTCCGGCCTCATTCGCAGTAAGAGCCGATGAGGCAAGACGGGAGGCAGAAGTCTCACGGGCAGACGCCCCGAATCCATCAGTCCACCAATCGGGCCAGGCACCTCTGATCACCGGGAAATCATTACTATGATCCCTTTCCATATCGGAGAAAAAGCTCTCTGTTGTGGAAGTAGACAATTGGGGCCATACAAACATGTCATTCCACTTATTTATCAGATCGCTGGCTATTGTGGAAGGAGGAGAGTTGTCGGTCAGATAACCTGAATGCTGGATAGCCATCTCATCAAAAGGATATTTTTTTGAATCAAGGCTTATCAGATAGTTGAATAGATTATTCTTAAACCTGTCAATATCACCGGTTTGCATTTCAAGCACGGTGTTCCCCGTCATATAATGTTCAGCTCTGAAAGTCAGCAGACGTTTTCCTGACGGAGATTCCCACCAGAACATTGTCGGTTTGTCAAAACATATAAGAGCACGATGACCATGTGTACCCATATTCAGATATTTCACACCGAGCTGGTTAAAATAATCATTGAGGCACCAACCAATTCCGTTGACATCATTCTGCATGGCAAGAGTTACAGGA
Organism: Bacteroidales bacterium; assembly: GCA_031396165.1. Classification (GTDB taxonomy): domain Bacteria; phylum Bacteroidota; class Bacteroidia; order Bacteroidales; family VadinHA17; genus LD21. The sequence continues at coordinate 2,804 of JANNKF010000435.1, forward strand.
ATACCTTTTTCTTTTATTCTTCCAACAGCTTTAAGTGAGGCAGAAAGGATCTTTTCATCAGGGATCTCATCAAAGTTGAAGTACATTCCTGTTACTTCGATCCGTCCCTCCTTTATCTGTTTAAGTAATCGTTGTATCTGGCTCTCAGGACGGCATTTAAGATATTCATCAACCGGCCATGAAGCTTCACAGGTCCAACGGAATTTTGCATTCTCCGGATAATTATCTGTTGCATCACAATAGTCGAGGGCATAATCGATATACCTTAAATGTTCAGCGAGAATATCGGTTTGGGAACGTGTATAACCAATATCGGTATGTGAATGCTGAATGAATCTGATCTTCCATTTTTTTACGGGTTCCAGGGTAACGCTGTTCTTAACTGAGAAATCGCCGCCAACAACTTTGAGTTCCACTTTTGTAGGGTTTGAAACAGGTGTGAGCCCAAGGTTAACCGTATTATAACCGAATTTGAGAGTCGTGTTTTCAAGGAGCTTTCCATCGGCATAGATTTTCGCATCGGACTGCTGCCCGAAATAGAAGATTCCTGCTTCAACAAGCTGCAATTGTGAATTACCCTTTTTCAGAATTGCAGGAAATGGGTTTAGGGTAACCCCTGTTCTTACAGGTCTTTTAAAGGTCATGAACCATGATGTAAGATTGGCATTACTTCCTGTGACTTTTAAATGAAGCGCCTTGCCCTCTGTTATCTTATTAACAGGTATCCTGAGGGTCATATATCCTTGATTGTCACCATTCTGATCGACCATAATTGAATTAAAACATAATGTAGATCCATTCTCGTTTTTAACCTCCCAGACTGGTCGTCCATCAGTAAAAAACGGAAAGTTAATTGTGCCATTTACAGTTAGGTCCATGCGTGCCTTGCCCGGACTTGAGCCTATTGCCGTAACCCAGATAAATGTGGCATATTTCTCATTTATTTTTGAAGGAACAACCTCGGTCTCCCATTCGATAAAGTCCGTGCCACTGGTTGCCCTTAGAAGAAGGCTTTCTCTTAAACCGGGTATGCATGAGTGATATTCAAAATCGAGTCCGGAGAGCTTTTTTGCGTATCCGTTGATTAGAAAATCGTCGGGCGTTATGAATGACTGGGCATTAAGATTGTGCAGAGTAAAAATAAATATTCCAAAAACCAGAAGAGAAATTCTTTTCATTTTGTTTTGTTTTTAAAGAGTAAGATCAATTAACCGCTAAGTTCGCAAAGGTCCCGATAGCTATCGGGATCGCAAAGATCGCAAAGTAGTAAAATGATGTTTTCACTTGGCGCACTTTGCGTTATGTGCCATTACAGTTTCCTTTGCGCACTTTGCGGTTATAAATTTTCATTTTACAAATGCTTTTACAACAATTGCTTCAATATCTGATTTATTTATAATTCTGTAGCTTTTTGCAGCTGCGGGAATAACAAAAGTTTCGGCATAACTGAAATGCTGTGAAAATCCGTTTTCGGTTTCAACTACAATACTGCTGCCTTCGACCAGGCTTAGAACGTGACATTTATTCTCCGTTTTTATTTCAACAGAACCTTTGAAATGATATCTGTGAACATCATAGAGATGAGTTTCATGTGTTGGAAGATGAAATAGTTTCCAGTCCTTCCCCTGATCGATGAGAAGTGGTCTGGATATCAGGTTTTTCTTTACATACTTCCCTTTCCGATCGAAAAAGAGATTGTCCATGCCTCTCTGAATATTGAGGGGACGTGGCTTGCCGTCGAGATCGGGACGAAGCCAGTCGTACATTTTGAAAGTAAAGATATATGGAGTGGAACTTATTTCAAGGACCAGGTTATTAATACCAGAACCATGAATTGTGCCATATGGTATGAGAAAGAGATCATGCTTCGAGGCTGAATGTTTCTGAACAAATTTTTCAATTTCTATTGGTTTTGCTTCTTTAAAACTGGTCGCGAGTGAGTTATGGAATTCTTCAGGATTAATATCCTCCTGAAAGCCCAGGTATACTACTGCATTATCTTTAGTATCAAGGATATAATATGTTTCTTCCTGAGTGAAATCTTCTCCGAAATGATCTTTCATATAAGCCGGTCTCGGGTGGCACTGCACAGAAAGATTCCCCCCGTCAAAAGTATCGAGGAAATCGAAACGGATAGGAAAGTCAGTTCCGAAACGGTGAAAACAATCGCCCAAAACGTTCTTTCCCTCAGAATACATAAGTGTGTCAAAGGAAACCTCCATAATGATGCCGGAGCTTTCAAAAAGCAGTCCGTTTTCAGGGACTATCAATTCGAACGACCAGGCATAGTTTGGAACAGCCTTATTAATCCCACTGATATGATCCTTAATCCAGGTACCACCCCATACTCCGGGCTCGAACCACGGCCGCACCCTGAAAACATTCCGGCTAATTTCTGTAAGGGAGCTTCGCAGGCTGTCTCCCGTCATCCAGACCGGCTCGTCAGGTCTCTGTGCATCAACAATGAAATCGATTAATGGAAGAAGTTGTTGTTTATGTTTATTCAGGACAATCCAGTCGACAAAATAAAATCTTTTGTACATCACCTTTGGATCAGAAGAATAAGATGCCCCGAGGTTCAAAATTCTTCCTGCACGTGAACGGAATTGAATCTCATTTTTTGGCAGATCCATATAAACAAGTAACCCATTCCATCCAGCAAGGGATGCCCCCGGACCGATTATAATATTAATACCGGCTTCCGGATCAGGGGTACATTTATTTAGCAGACTTGAACTGAAAAAATCGTCAAGATCCAGGGTGGTCCTTTTTCCAAAGACAGGATCATTACCTCCGAGAAACGGATAGATTAGCTTTTCAATGTCATCCTCCGGTTTCAAAAAATCATAACTTGATTTCCACGATGCTTTTATATTCTGTTCTTTGAAATACTTGTCGAGATTTTCACGGAAATGATCAAAGAAGACCCCGATGTACCCTTCAACTATTATTATTTTGTGCTTCCGAATTTCTCTTCCAAGTTCCTCAAAGCCTGAATGAATGAGGTTATCCCCAAGTTTAAAGGATGGATAGATATCATAACCGTCTGAAGCCTTTTGGGGATTTATTCCTGGCAACAGATACTGGTCAGATTTTCGAAATTCCTTTTTCAATTAAATATATATTACTTAAAAAACTATTAACCACGGAGTTACACGGAGTTGCACGGAGGAATTCACGGAGTGATTTTCCTCATTGATTCAGCAGTGTCACTCAGTGGAAACTCTGCGTCACTCCGTGTTAAAAACTATTTTCTTATTACAGCTACAAATCCTCCGTTTCTAGCCATATTCACTTTAAGGATTTCTCCTGATTTTATACTCCTCGTATCTTTTTTTAGTTCCTTAGGTTCAATATCTGATTTTTTAGTGTCGGCCCAGGTTTCTGCCGTATAAGTACCGGCAGGTAAAAATGAAAGGTTCAGTTCAACGGTTTTTCCGATGCTGTTATTCATAACACCAACAAACCATTTGTCGCCACTGCGTTTTGCGATGGCTACATAATCTCCGGGATAGCCACCCAGAAATTTGATGTCATCCCAAACGGTCGGGACAATTTTCAGGAAATCGGCACCGGCTTGATTGAGAATATTATCGGGATGATCGCAGACGACAGTAAGCGGACTTTCATAGATCACAAATTTTGAGAGTTCCGCTGCTCGGGTGTTCCAGACAATTGCCGGAGTCTGCTGTTTAAACTGCTCTTTGGTTACATTCAGAAATGCACCAGGTGTATAATCCATTTGTCCGGCAAGCATCCTTGTAAATGCCAGTTTTACATTATGTTCCGGACTCATCTTTTCTGAGAATTTATAATATTCATTCCCCATCACTCCTTCACGCGTTATCATATTGGGCCATGTCCGTATAATGCCATCAGGTTTGTAGGCGCCGTGAAAATCGACGAGAAGCAGGTTCTCTGCTGCACATTTAATGATGTCATGATACCAGTTAACCATATATTGATCATCACGATCCATAAAATCGATCTTAATTCCGGCAACACCCCATTCGTGATAAATTGGAAATGCCTTTTTGAAGGCAGCATTGCGGTTGACATCGGTTGAATATAACCAGACAATTATCTTTACATTTTTTGATTTTGCGTATTGAATAATCTCAGGCATATTTATCTGTGGAGCCCATTTTGTTATATCAGCTTCAGGCGTATTGAATTTTCCATACCACTGCCAGTCAACAAGCATATAAGGCCAGCCCATTTCTGAGGCAAGATCGATATATTGTTTAATCACAGGCATCTCCATTTTCACCTCACCGCTCCACCAGTGGTCCCAGGCTGATATGCCGGGTTTAATCCACGACGGATCTTTTATAGCACAGGGATCATTAAGGTTTTGCAGTATCTCAGATTCGATAAGTGTGCCGGGAGTTTCCCCGATCATAAGAACCCTCCAGGGTGTATAAACTTCGTCGTCAAAACGGACCTTTACCCCGTTTTCAGGTTCGCCTGGTATCGGGACAAGTTTTGTGGTAAGTTGGTTCGTGGTTCCAGTTGTGCCCAGATAGAAAGCAGCATAATTGTCGATTTTAGCTTCAGTAATTGCGACCCAGCAGTTATTGTCATATTCCATCAACATCGGCATTCCTGCAACAGATTTCTCATTAAGATAGCTGAGAGGATGATCAAAAAATTCAGCTTCATTCGATGAGGCATAACCCTTGTATTCCACTATCCAGGCTTTTGGATCGCCGGGAATAGTAAACGTTGTTAATTCTTTAACAATCTGTCTGTCACCGGCTTTTGCAGCTCTGAATAATTTGTACCGAAATGCTGCTCCATCATTGTATGCTCTTACCTGCAGTTCCATCTGGCGCATGTAGCCTGATTTTTCTTTCAATGTCATCAATAATTCATTGTAGTTGTTCCGGACTTCTGCATGTTTTGATTTGACGACAGGGATCCATTTTTCATTGAAGTTTTTGATTGACTGATCAAAGACATTAAAATTACCAGTCATTGCAGGTTCATCCTTAAGTTCAAATCCGAGTTGTGAGGTGCTAATAATATTCCTGTTCATAAACGTTACTGAATAGGAAAGTTTCTCTCCGTTATTGATAGTAACAACGATATTATTATCAGGAGATTTTAGAACAAGTGTCTGGGCATTGAGAGCCATAGATGATGTAAACAAAAAGAGAAGAAGGTAACGCCTAAATGATTTCATATCAATCAATTATTAATTATAGTTTCAAAATCAGTCGAATCTACCCATCCTGCATCTTTACGGAATAGTTCGCCTCGTATAAATCTGTTGTAAAAATCTCTTCCTTTTGCTTCCGAATATGGATATTTATCAAACAGATCCCCGTTACCCATAAGCCTCGGATCTGACTGTTCAAGAAGCTCTTTTTCCATCTGATTGGAAAGTTCTTTTTTGATAGAAGAAAATTCCTCATTTTCTGCCAGGTTGATTAAACATTGAGGATCTGTTTCAATATTAAATAGTTCTTCTTCAGCCCGTTTCCCGAAACTAAGATTCCATAATTCACCAGCCCTGCCACTGCGTTTCATGCTGAGGATAAGCGTTTTTGTTGGACTTCCATCAGTGTTGAGATAACCGGTCTCAGGATTTCCTGCCGGCCAGCGGTCGGATTTATAGTTACGGATGTAATAAAAGCCATCTTTTATTATCCCTCTGATCGGATAACCTGCATCATCGGGCCGACCCACGTCATGTCGTTCCTGTCCTATCAGAACATGGTCCCTTGAATCATCGACAGTTCTGTTCCTACGGGAAGAAAAGAGATTTGCAAAGCTTTTTCCTTCAACAGGTTGCATACCGCTCTCCGGAAGTTTTACACCTGCTGTTTCAAGGAGTGTTGGGGCAATATCAATAAAACTGATGTAGTCATTCAGGGTGCGTCCGGGGTTTTTTATACCCTTTCCCCACATTATAGCCATAGGCATGTGGTTGGAAAATTCATAGGCATTACCCTTCATCCGCGGAAATGGCATTCCGTTATCGGCTGTCACTATGATAATTGTGTTTTCAAGCTCTCCTCTCTTTTCAAGGAGATCAAGCATTTTTAAAAGATGATGGTCGAAATACTCTATTTCGAAGGCGTAGTCGAGAATATCGTTTCTGACTATGTCGTTGCCGGGCCAGAAATTGTACACTTCCAGAATATCTGAAAGTTTTTTGCCACCTTTGGTTATTCCTGATCCATATTCATACACCCTGTGAGGCTCTGTTGATCCATACCAGAAACAGAAGGGCTTATTGCTTTCTTTTGAGTTCAGAAAATCTTCAAAATTTCCGGCATAGTCATTTTTTGACATTCCTGAAGCCGGAGGTGTTGTCTTCTTTGAATTAAATGCCTTTCCGGTAAGCTCTCTTGGTTTTCCCGTACTATCAACTGCGGTTCCCGGAGCCCATCCCTTGGCTGTATAACCGACACTGTATCCGTTTCGGCCCAACGATTCCATAAAAGTTGTGAACTTCTGAGGGAAGAAAGGAACATGATTTCCAGCTTCTTCCAGTTGCCAGCTGTTTCTTCCTGTGAGAAAGCAAGCCCTTGAAGGAGAGGATTTTGAATTAGGGGTATATACATTATTGAAAAGGATACCCTCCCTGGCAACCCTGTCGAAGCCGGGTGTACTTACAAAGCTGCATCCATATGCACTCATATGGGGAAATGAGATATCATCTCCCATTGCAATAAGGATATTTGGCCTTTTCTTAATCTGACCATTTTTTTCCGTTCTGCCACAGGATGCGAGCAAAACGGGAGTAAACAGAATCACACTTTTAATTCCAAAGAAATTCATCTGCAGCTATTTAAAATCATATTTAATGTTTTCAGGCAATGGCTCAACAACCAGTTTCATCCATTTTCCGTTAATTTTTATTACAACTATATTGTTATCCTTATCGTAGAAGAGTGTTCCATCTCCGCTGGTTTTGAGCTCCTTATAGTTTACAAATTTTGCGTCTTCCACATAATTTGCCTCATCATCGCCCTTTGGCTTTTCAGGTTTCAGATCGTCTTTACCAATATTCCCGAGAGTGAGGACATTTGTAAGTTTAAGAGAACCATAAAAGATAGCCTTGTCGCGACTGAACATATAAGAGTGCTGCCTGACATCAGATCCGATGCGAAACCAGTTGTAAGCGGCCTCAGAATGTCCGTAGACAGATCCATAATAGTAGAGTTCAGCCAGAGGTTTGTTTTCTTCAGTGTGTTTATTTACCAGCATTGTGATCCTGGAAATATCATCTTTCGCATATCCTTCAAAAACATGGTACCCCCAACGTTTCATATTTTTTTCATTTTCATTCCCTCTTACCTGTACCATATATGGTGTTGCAATAATACCATTCACATATGTATACATCGGAGTGAGCTCACGGTTAAAGCCGTAGTTGTAACCTCTTAATTTCCATTTGTTCCAGGAGGAATCTATTTCTGAAAATA
>JANNKF010000476.1:0-9384 GCA_031396165.1 Bacteroidales bacterium
GAAAGAGGAAGAGAAAGCCATCATCGATCAACAAATTCCTAAGAAAGAAGTCTTCCACAAGGACTACTACTCGGAAGAAGTCTTGGACATCTTTCTTTTATTCAGTTTTTTTTCAACCGGATTTAAAGTGAAGTCAACCCATAAATCTCCTGTTTTTTCGCACACTCTGAAAATACCTGATTTTTCACCTCTGAACCGTGCGGTATGAACGGCGGGTGAATCGCCGACCAGAACAGCAGCTGCTCCCTTTGACTGGAGAAAACGTATCATTGCTTCAACAACCACCGGATGAGTACTGATACATTTTACGGGGTCATCATCGGTTAGAATGTTAGGCTTGACGAGTACTTTTTTACCTTTTACAACAGGACCATCAGTTTTTTTATAGATCTCCGAAATTTGATCAAAAACCTCGTGAACGTTGTATTCTTCACACCTTCTGACAGCTATCTTATTATTCATTTGTTCAATATAGTTTCTTTTATTATTTCTTCAATACCATTAATTATATGTCTTTGTGTCCCTGAAAAGTTATTGATAATTATGCTGAAAACCATCTGTTTCCCCGATAAAGTGGTAAAGTAACCAGCATAGCTCCTGACTCTCGTCATTGAACCGCTTTTTGCTTTTAACCTGGAGTCAAAGACCGGATCATGGAAGTAATTCTTTAATGTTCCCTCTTTACCTGCTTCCGGAAAAGAATTTAAATATTCTGGAAAATGTTTTCCATTCTTCTTCATATATAAAAGAATTTCTACCAGCCCCTTCGGGTTTATTGCACTGACCGGGGAGAGCCCGCTGCCATCTTCGATAAACATTCCTTCAGAATTTATCCCTGAACTATTAAGGAATTGCTTAATTACATTAACACCTGCCTCAGTTGATCCACTTCCGGAATAAACTTTCCCCAATTCCTTATTCAGGTGCTCAGCATAAAGATTTACACTTTCGTGATTAAGAATTTCTATTATTTCTGACAGAGGCGGGGAGATGATTTCTGAAATGAGTGTGAAATCATTAACAGCTGAAATTTGTTGCAATCTGAAAGTACTTGGTTCCCCGGTTAATTTGATGCCGGCAGCTCCAAGCATCCTGTTTGTCATTTTTGACATCAGCAGGGGAGGGTCAGGAATGGAAGCTTTCAGTGCAAAATTATCAAGGTCTGCAGGAATAGTTCCTGACAACCAGCCGTTTGTACTATATGGTGCGGCAAATACATAGCCCTCATCAGATGTACCGGATGCAATCAGCCAGTTTGAGAATTCTACCCTGCACTCCTCCGGGATAATTTCTTTTACGATCAGATGGGAATCTGCATCTGTCATAAAATGAATCTCATAGGTGTTATCAAAAACAGATAATCCGTACGCTCCTGCGCCATAATAGTTTCCTGCATCTTCCCACAGCCATTTCGATGGTACCGGTTGAAAATCAAAGTATGAATCGTCCGTGATTACTCTTCCCTTAATCTTTTTAATTCCAAGTTTTTGTATTTCAGAGATCCATAATCCCTGAAAATCTCCATAATGATCCTTAAAGTATGGCGACCCCAGGGCCGGATCTCCACCACCCCTGATAATAAGATCTCCTGTTAGTTTCCCGTTTCTTTTATTTAATTTACCGCTATACCCGATTAGAGTTTTAAATGTATAATCCGGACCGAGCAGTTCCAAAGCAGCAGCCGATGTAATAAGCTTCATAACAGAAGCAGGCGTGAGGCTTTTACCGGCATTATACTCTAATACAGGTTGTTCTGTTTCTGAATCAGCAATATACACTGAAACAGTAGCATTTATCATCGTTGAATCAGATATGAATTTATGAAACGCAGTATCCTGGGGATAGGAATATAACCACGGTAATAAAAGAAGTAAAACGGAAAAATGCTTAAACATCAGTAACTGGTTTATTTTGCTCCAGAGTCGACAATAAACCGCAGGCAGCCTGAATATCAACACCTCTGCTGGCCCTGATGGTTGTAAGTACACCTTTGGCGTTGAGAGCTTCCTTAAAATTGATAGTTGTACCCAGATCAGGGCTGTGAAATTCAGATCCCGGGATCTGATGAAACCTTATTATGTTTATGCGGCATTTTATCCCATTAAGAATCCTGGCCAGTTCTTTTATATGTCGCGGAGTATCATTTAATCCTTTAAAAAGTATGTATTCAAAGGAGATCCTTCTCTGGCTGTTGATCTCAAAGTTTCTTATAATGTCAAGTATTTCCGCAATATTGTTTGTACGCTGTACCGGCATGAGTTTTCGTCTCTCTTCATCAAACGGAGAGTGCAGACTAACAGCAAGATGACACCTGCTTTTCTCCAGAAACTCTTTTATTCCCGTTATTAATCCTACTGTGCTGACTGTAATTCTAGTCGGACTCCAGCCATAACCCCACTCATTGGTAAGGATATCAAGACTTTTCAGCAACTCCTCAATATTATCAAGTGGTTCGCCCATCCCCATAAATACCATATTGGTCAGGTTGTTGAATTCCGGCATACTTCTGAACTGGTTCAGTATTTCATTAGATGAAAGATTGCCTTGAAATCCTTGCTTACCTGTCATACAAAATATGCATGCCATTTTGCATCCTGCCTGGGTTGAAACACATATAGTAGCTCGATCATTATCAGGTATATATGCAGTCTCTATATATTTGTCATTCAGTACTTTAAATAAATACTTCTTTGTACCATCTGTGCTCTCGGAGGAATTGGAAGGCGGATACAAGCCGATTTCATAATCGGCATTGAGAAGTTCCCTGGTCTTTTTGGAAAGATTAGTCATTTCTTCTATCGATTGGATCTCTTTCTTATACAACCAGTCTGCTATCTGTCTCGCAGTAAAACCGGGTAATCCAACCCGTTTGGTAACTGCAATCAGTTCATTTAATGTCTTTCCGTATAGTCGTTCTTTTTGCATTATTATTACTTTTAGGCAACAGGCGTCAGGCGTCAGGCGTCAGGCGTCAGTTGGTTAATCGTCTAAATTCCTGGTCCGATTCTATAATTATCTTTATCTTTATCTTCCTGAATATCATTAATCACATCTTTTTTATGCCAGTCGTCTGTCGCCTGACGCCTGTCGCCTCAATTAAATCCATAACCTGCCTTTTGCAAATCTTTAAGTGACTTGAAAGGCTTAGGCGGAGTAAGATATTTATTAAGGTGGTTATATATCTTCATTCTGATCTCCTTAGCCTCCATATAGTCCATTCTGTCGAAGGAGTGACCTCCCGGCAAATTATTAAAAATTTCATATTCAAAATTCTTCTTCCCGTCTGCCTTCAGCGACTTAATAAGATGTTCAACTTCCAGTACATTCACATCCTCATCATTTGTATTTGTATGAATGAGAAGCGGGGTATTCTGATATTTGTGCGTCTGCCAGGCAGGAGATCTTTTTCTGTATTCCGCAACATTCTGGTCAGCCGGTTTTCCGATTTGTGGTTGCTCTGAGAAGAGGTCACGATATTCCTGGTTTTTATACCCCATCCTTGCAATCAGGTCGCTAACAGGCACTCCTGTAAAGGCCACCTTATAGTTTGACGGGTATTCGAAAATATTGAACAGTGCAATATATCCTCCATGACTCCAGCCAATTATCCCAACCCTATCCTTATCGACAATTGAATAATTATCAATCATATACTGGCGGCTTGCATCAACATCCTGAACCTCAAGTCCTCCGTAATCAATATTGTTATACATTCCGGCTCCGTAGCCAGTAGACCCACGGTACTCAGCGGCTGTTACAATATAGCCCTGCGATACCATCTCCCTGATAATATGAGTATAGTAGGTATCGAAATTTGCATGAACGCCTCCATGAGGGAATACCAGCAATGGGTATTTTTTAGCAGGATCGGCATCTTTCGGAATAAAAATATAGTTCCAGATTTTAACCGGATTTCCGGCACCCTGGCCAGTTGGATTTCTCTCTTTTGCGAGCGGAGGACCTGGTATATAAACTTTATCGATAAAAGCAATATCGCCAACCTTGTTATACCATTGTACATCATCGATTTTTTTCTCCAGCACATCAAACCGGTGACTGAGATCCTCAAAGTTGGCATTTACCTTTTTGATAGCCTCCATCAGCTCAGTATTTCCGGGTTGTGCAATAAGTACTGAGCGTGGAACCATGAAAAGTAAAAGAACAATTGTAAGAGTTAAAAGCAGCTTTTTCATATTATTTAATTTTTATCTTATCTTTTACCACGGAGACCACTGAGTTACACGGAGTTTACCCGTGTTCTTCATCCGTGAAAATCCGTGTCAATCCGTGGTTATTACTCTTCGTGTCAAAATGTCCTTACAATCCTGAAGCAATGTCAGTACTCCCGGGATTAAAAATACCTTTCCGATTGTCAATAGTACTAAAACTGTTACAGTATGACAGGTTTATGTTAACGGATATTATTATCTATGTTAAAGTGTAGTTAAATACGCAAACAACAATTTAAAAATGCACGATCTTTGTGAAACAAATCAGTACAAATTTTGGTTATAAAGATATTAATCTTTTGCGAAGGCATGAAAACGGAAAAACAAACAATAAAGACAGGACAGTCTAACTAAAAACAAAAGCGATGAAAGGAAAATATTTATTAGGAGGTTTTTTTATGGCTCTGCTGGGAGCAACTATTGCCCTTTTTGCCTATACTCGAATATTTGATAAACCAGTAGAAGTAATAACAAGGGATAGTTCGGGTGTTGAAGTTCAGAATGCAAGGGCATTCCTTACTTCAATGCAGATGCAGGAGGGACAGATTGATTTTACTTATGCAGCTGAACAGACTGTTCATGCTGTTGTACATGTTCGCACAAAGTCGATGGTTGGAACGCAGGCAGATAATCCCATTATGGAGTGGTTCTATGGCGACAGATATTCCAGACCAAGAGAGGTACAGGGTTTCGGATCCGGAGTAATAATTTCAGCTGATGGATATATTATTACAAATAATCATGTTATTGAGGATGCGGAATCAGTTGAAGTCAAATTAAATGATAACAGAACTTTAACAGCAGTTGTTGTAGGACGTGATCCGGGAAGCGATATTGCTCTTCTCAAAGTAAAGGCTACTAATCTGCCATATGTTAAATACGGTGATTCTGAGCAACTTAAGCTTGGAGAATGGGTTCTTGCAGTAGGTAATCCGTTCAATCTTACCTCTACGGTTACAGCCGGGATTGTCAGTGCAAAAGGCAGGTTCCTGGGATTAAACAGTGGGAACAACAGGATTGAATCTTTTATTCAGACTGATGCTGCCCTGAACATGGGTAACAGTGGAGGAGCACTTGTCAACACCAAGGGTTTACTTGTTGGTATAACATCTGCAATTCTTTCGCCTAGTGGTGCTTACGCGGGTAATTCATTTGCAATACCGGTGTCGATAGTCAGAAAGATTGTTAATGACCTGAAAGAGTTTGGTGAGGTTCAGAGAGCTCTCATAGGGGTAAATATCAAGGATGTTGAATCAGAGGATGCTGAGAAGCAGAATCTTGATGAAGTAAAAGGAATTCTCGTGACCAGTGTAATTGAGGGTGGTTCGGCTGAGGAGGCTAACATGAAGGAAAATGATGTTATTATTAAATTTGATGACAGGCAGGTCAACACGGTTTCTGAATTACAGGAACAGGTCGGGAAACATCGTCCCGGAGATAAAGCTACCGTTACATATATAAGAGATGGCAAAGTGAGCACAGTACCGATAGTTCTTAAAAATGCAGCAGGTACAACAAGTGTGGTAACTGCCGATATGACAGGCGATGTGATATTCGGAGCGAGACTTGAACCTGTGGGCTCCGCAGATAAACGTACCTATAGGATTGAATCCGGAGTGAAGGTTGTTGAATTGAAAGATGGAAGATTCAGAGATATAGATATGCCAAAAGGTTATATAATTACCAGTGTTAATGGGAAAAAAGTCAATTCTCCCGACGATGTCCGTCAGGCTACAAATAACGGAAAAACCCTCAGGTCAATAATCGGGATCAAGCCAGATGGCGAAATATTAAATTATCAGTTCGGCAATTAAAAACCACAATTACATAAGTTGTTGATTCTAAGTAAATTAATTAATTATAATTCCCTTAGAACAACATAAGTGAATAATATTTGTTTATACATAAATAAAGCAATATCTTTGCGGAAAATTTTTCGGAGGCATAATGAGACAACTAAAGATTACCAAATCCATAACCAACAGGGAGAGTGCTTCACTCGACAAGTACTTACAGGAGATTGGTAAGGAGGAGTTGATATCGGTGGAGGAAGAAGTTGAATTGGCTCAGCGGATAAAGAAAGGCGACAGAGCTGCTCTTGAGAAACTTACCAAAGCTAACTTGCGGTTTGTAGTGTCTGTTGCGAAACAGTATCAGAACCAAGGACTTAGCCTTCCCGATTTAATCAATGAAGGAAACCTGGGCCTTATCAAGGCTGCTGAGAAATTTGATGAAACACGTGGTTTCAAATTTATTTCTTATGCAGTTTGGTGGATTCGTCAGTCTATACTTCAGGCTCTGGCTGAACAATCCAGGATCGTAAGGTTACCATTGAATCAGGTTGGTTCACTGAATAAGATAAACAAGGCATTCTCAAAATTCGAACAGGAGAACGAACGTACTCCGTCACCTGAGGAGCTTGCTGATGTTCTAGAACTGCCAAAGGAAAAAGTTACGGATACTCTCAAGGTATCAGGTCGTCATGTTTCTGTTGATGCACCTTTTATTGAAGGTGAAGACAACAGTTTACTTGATGTCCTTACAAACTCTGATTCTCCGGTTGCTGACAAACTCCTTATGGATGAGTCTCTTTCAAGAGAGATCTACAGGGCACTGGCAACACTTACAGAAAGAGAAAGAGATATTATAAGATTTTTTTTCGGAATCGGATGTCAGGAGATGACACTTGAAGAGATTGGTGAGAAATTTGGCCTCACACGCGAGAGAGTCAGACAGATCAAAGAAAAAGCAATCAGACGTCTGAGACACACCTCACGAAGCAGATTATTAAAGGGTTATCTGGGTTAGATATACCATATTACTATAGAAAAGGCGCTGGATGAGGCGCCTTTTTTTTTGTTGCAATGTCGTTGCGAAATACAGGCTAAGCGAAGTATTCAGGCTAAGCGAAGTTTGCAACTTCGCTTATACTTTATAACGATATTTTTTCCGACGAAGTCGCAGACTTCGCCGAGCATCAGCGTCTTTTTTTGTAATTTTGTATTTTACCGAAAATACCTTATGGATTTTAAATTAATATCCGATTTTCAACCTACCGGCGATCAGCCTGAAGCTATTAAACAGCTTGTTTCCGGACTAGAGAAGGGGGTTCCGTTTCAGACACTGCTTGGTGTTACAGGTTCCGGTAAAACCTTTACAATAGCTAACGTAATTGAAAAGGTTAACCGTCCGGTTCTTGTTCTAAGTCATAATAAAACTCTGGCAGCACAACTTTATGGCGAATTCAAACAGTTCTTTCCCGAAAACAGGGTTGAATACTTCGTTTCATACTACGATTATTACCAGCCGGAAGCTTATCTTCCTGTTTCAGATACATATATCGAAAAAGATCTTTCAATAAACGAGGAGATTGAAAAGTTACGCCTCAGCGCCACTTCCTCTCTGTTGTCAGGTCGCCGGGATGTGATTGTAGTATCTTCAGTATCATGCATATATGGAATAGGTAATCCGGATGATTTCCACTCAAATACTGTTCATGTCAAAACCGGACAGAATATTGCACGTAATTTATTTCTCAGAAAACTGGTTGATAGTCTCTATTCACGTAATGAACTTGAATTCAAACATGGTACATTCAGGGTAAGAGGTGACACAGTTGATATTTTCCCCGCGTACGCGGATATCGCCATCAGGGTTATTTTCTTTGGTGACCAGATTGAAGAGCTCAATACATTTGACCCTGTAGATGGCCACCGACTCGATGTCCTGAATGAATATATAATTTATCCTGCTAATATTTTTGTAACAACACGGGAGAGAATAAATCTTGCTGTGAGTGAAATACAGGATGATATGGTGCTCCAGGTGGCTCATTTCAATGAAACAGGAAAAAAGGAAGAGGCTAAACGACTTGAACAGAGGGTTTTGTATGATCTGGAAATGATCAAGGAGCTTGGCTATTGTAGTGGAATTGAGAACTATTCGAGATATTTTGACGGAAGAAAACCTGGTACCAGACCCTTTTGTCTGCTTGATTATTTTCCTGAAAACTTTATCACCGTAATAGATGAAAGTCATGTGAGTCTTCCACAGGTAAGAGCTATGTTCGGAGGTGATCGTTCAAGGAAGGAGACACTTGTGGAATATGGATGGAGATTGCCGGCTGCACTCGATAACAGACCAATGCGGATTGAAGAATTTGAATCACTTACCGGTCAAACTATTTTTGTGAGTGCAACACCTGCAGATTACGAACTTGAAAAGAGTGAAGGTGTCTATGTTGATCAGGTTATAAGGCCAACCGGACTATTGGATCCGCCTATTGAGATCCGTCCAAGTCTGAACCAGATTGATGATCTCATGGGTGAGATCCGCACACGTACTGCTTTGGGAGAGAGGACTCTTGTTACAACAATAACAAAAAGAATGGCTGAAGAGCTCTCCTCATATCTTATCCGCTACAATATTAAATGCAGCTATATTCATTCAGACATTGACACACTCGACCGGATAGATATAATGGAAGCTCTGCGAAACGGTTCAATTGATGTACTGGTAGGCGTAAATCTTCTCAGGGAAGGACTTGATCTTCCTGAAGTATCACTGGTGGCAATACTCGATGCCGATAAAGAGGGATTTCTGCGGTCGTCACGTTCTCTTACACAAACAGCAGGAAGAGCTGCCCGTAACCTCAATGGAAAGGTTATCATGTATGCAGATAATGTTACACGAAGCATGAAGCAGACAATAGATGAAACAGAGAGAAGGCGCATAAAACAGATGAAATACAATGAAGAAATGGGTATAACTCCAACCCAGATCTTCAGAAAATCAGGTTCTGTTTTGAGTGGACTGGGTAAGAAAGGAGCTGCTTCAAAAGCGTATATTGAACCGGACCGTCCTGATCTTGCTGCAGATCCTGTAGTTAAATACATGAACCGGGACGCCCTTGAAAAGGCAATTGACAAAACGAAAAAGAGTATGGAAAAGGCAGCCTCTGAACTCGATTTTGTTGAGGCTGCACGTTTCAGGGATGAGATGGCTGATCTTCAGAAACTGCTCAGATCGAAATCGTAGACAGAATTTGGGGATTCCTCACTACCGTTTGGAATGACAGGGTGATATTGGGATAGTGCCACGGGCACCTGCCCAGCGATGCGGACGCGGAAGGTTCGCCCCGATACGGTGCCGATCG
>JANNKF010000125.1:0-14151 GCA_031396165.1 Bacteroidales bacterium
TTCAATAAACGGTAAATTGTTGATACGCCGATATCAAGTTTTTCTGCAGTTAACCTTAAATCGTTATTATACTTATTAAGAGTAGACTTTATTATTTTCAATTCATATTCCCTCATTGTAAGATCGCGTTCATTTGTTACGGTTACGTCTGCATCAGAATCAAGCAGTATGTCGGAAGGTTCTATTTCTTCATTTCCCGAAAGTGTTACAGCGAGATCAACCAGAGATTTTAATTCTCTTATATTACCGGGAAAGGTATAGCTGAGCAGCTTCTTAAGTGCCTGCGTAGAGAATTTTTTAACCGGTATATGGTTTTCCTGGCAGAAAGTATTTACAAAATATGCAGCAAGTATAAGAATATCATTTTCCCGTTCCCTTAATGGAGGCAGCTCGATCGGGAGTCCAAGGAGCCTATAGTACAAGTCTTCCCTGAAATTACCCTTTTTTACTTCTTCCTTAAGAATTTTATTTGTTGCCACAATTATTCTGCTATCGCTTTTTACAGGCTTATTGCTGCCGATCCGTACAAATTCCTTCTCCTGAAGTACCCTGAGAAGTTTGGATTGAAGATCGAGTTTCATCTCTCCTATCTCATCAAGAAAAAGGGTTCCGCCTATGGCCTCTTCAAAACAACCGATACGTCTCGATGTGGCTCCTGTAAACGAACCCTTCTCGTGTCCAAATAATTCGCTTTCAATAAGTTCTGAAGGGATTGCTGTGACATTTACTGCCACAAAAGATTTATCTCTTCGTTTTGAATTATAATGAATGGCTTTGGCAACCAGCTCTTTTCCCGTGCCTGTTTCTCCGGAAATAACCACATTTATATTTGTTTCCAGTGCCTTTTCTATAAGCTCATAAACTCTTTTTATAGCAGGGCTTTCTCCAAGAATACTCTGTTTGAAGCTATATTTTTTCTGTAGCTCCTTACGCAAAGTGGAAATTTCAATTTTAAGCCCGATTCCATTTCTGATATTCTGCACAGTGTTCAGGAGCCGTTCCTTAATATCCTCTGACTTTGTAATATAATCGTACGCCCCATGCTTCAGGAGGGTTACTGCTGTACCTATTTCATCCTGTTCGGAAATAAGAATTACCTGTATATCAGCATTTTCCTGTTTGATTCTTTTAAGAATCTCCAGACCAGAAATATCAGGTAAACGGTAATCAAGAGTTACAATATCAGGGGATTCATAAAGACTCAGCAGGAAATCTTTCCCGTTGGAGAAGCTTTTCACCTCATAATCCGGATTAAGTGAAAGTGTATGCACCAGAAGTTTATTATACCATTCACTGTCTTCGACGACGTATATTTTAATTGGTTTTTCCGACATAAGTTTTAGAATCCGGGGTTAAATACTGAAGTTCCTGCAAAATAAGAAATTAAGGCCAAAACTGACATAATTTTAAACTATTTTGGCAATACGTTCATTTAAAAGATCACTAACAAGCTCAAATTCTCTCACAGACTCTCCTACTAATGTACCGGTATTTCCGGTGCCTGTGTTTTTTCGGATTCCGCTTTCAATATTCAGCAACAGATTGCAGAGATCCATCGCCCCGAGATGTCTGCAAGGGGCCGACAATTTATGAGCTATAGATGCAATTTCTTCCCAATCTTCCGAGATGAGAGCTTCCTTCATTTCCTCCAATCCTTTTCTGGTAGTAAAATTGAATGATTCAAGCATTTGTTTTACAAATTGTTCATCACCTCCAGAAATATGATAAAGATTCCGGAGATCCATCTTACCGTCGGTAAAGGTTTTTTTGTTACCACTAAAAATCGTCCGGGTTTCCATTGTATCAGGATTATTCCCAATAACCTCAAGAATTACAGATCGAAGCATTTCCTCTGTAAAAGGTTTCTGAAGGAATGCATCCATCCCCAGACTTATGTAATCTGTTTCCCTGCTGTTCACAGATGCTGCAGAAATACAGATAATTGGCATTTCTGACTTTCTGATTTTTAACTTATTCCTTATAAAATCAGTTGCGGCTATACCATCAATATCAGGCATCCTGATATCCATAAAAAGCAGGTTAAAGCTGTTTTCTCTTAACTTTTCAATAGCTTCCTTTCCACTTACTGCTTCGTCGTACTTTATTTTCCAGTTGTCAAGGATTTTTTTGAAAAGAAGCCTGTTATACTCCTGATCATCCACGATCAGTATCTTAAGATCTTTAATTTTCTCAGGAACGTTAATAAGTGTTGCTGGTACACTTTTTAGTTTTTTTTCATCCCCGGCTGTATAAGGAATACTGCAGGTAATCCTCGTTCCAAAATTCTTTTTGCTTGAGCACTCAATTGTACCCTGATGCAAGTCAATGATTTTCTTTACTATCGAAAGACCAAGTCCGGTGCCCCCGTACTGCCTCGAGGTGCTAGCCTCTGCCTGTACAAAATCCTCAAAAATAATACTTAATTTGTTTTCATCAATTCCTATCCCTGTATCAATAACATCAAGAAGGAGTTCTGTTTTACCCAGTTCTTTGTTCTGCCACTTCGCTGCAAAACTTACTTCTCCGTCTTTGGTGAACTTAATTGAATTACCGACGAGGTTTATCAAAATCTGCTTAAGCCTGTATGAATCACCGAAGAGCACGGGTGGAGTATCTGCACTTAACGAATAACTTAACCTGGTACTATTCGACATTGCCTGCGGTTGAAAAAGAGCATTTACCTCTTCCAGTATGAGCCTGATACTGAAATGTGTATTTTCCAGAACAAGTTTATTGTTCTGTAACCGGGACAGATCGAGTATGTCATTTATTATCCTTGCCAGATGGTCAGCTGAAGACTTTACAATCTTAAGCATCCTGATTTTCTCTTCATCAAATGTATCGCGGAGCAACTGTTCGGTAAACCCTGAAATAGCGGTTACTGGCGAGCGAATTTCATGACTCATATTTGCCATGAACATCTCTCTCGTGCGTGTGAGGTTTTCAGTTTCGTCCTTCGATTTTTCAAGAGCAATCTGATAAGCTCTTGATTTTCTTGTATAACGGATAATAATAATCAGTACCAAAAGGGCAAGAAGACTGCCGGAAATTAAAATTATTATTAGCCAGGTGTAGGTTTTCTCAGCCAGGAGGTTGGCTGCCCGGGCTCTCTCCTTAATCTGGAGAGAGGCCTCATTCTCCATTTTTGAAAGAAGGTCATAAAATTCTTCCTTTATCTCAATACTGATACCGGCAAGATGAGATTCCCTTTCTTTCATTTTTTCTCTGGTAATACTATCCTGCTTCCCAATTTTATTAAGGCTTTGAATAAGTTCTTTTTCATCTATTGCCTTCTCGACCGGCTCACGGGGACCGAAAATCCGTTTAAAAAAGCCTTTTTCCTTTTTCTGACTTTTAACGGAAGCGCTGTCAATTTTGGCAGAGAGCTGGCTGATATTCTCTACAATACTGTCATTATCTGCTATATACAACATTTCATTCCATACTGTAATATTCTTTTCAATTTGTTTGCCTATAGTTTCAATCTGTTCAAGTAATACCCCATTGTCAGAACTTTCGTTCTTTAACTGGTTGATTTTTTGGTTAATACCGGCAATAACATCATAAAAAGGAAGGAGGTCGATGGAATCTTTGGAAAGGGTGTATTTCCGGATACTATTATCAGCCTTTTCAAGATCGGTGGAAATATCACGGATACTTAATAATCTTAACTCAGGCACATAATCCATCTGCAAGGAAGATACGATTGAAGAGAGGTTGCGATAAGACAAATAGGATGTTGCTGACAGAAGCAATACAGCAAGAGTAAGAAGAAAACTTATTTTTAAATTAACACGGGTCTTTTTCATTCTGTTTTCACATTGTACGACTTTCAGTTTATAGTTGCCATTGTCCTTAATAGATTTGCTGCCCAGGAATAAATATTATGTCTGACAATTATCAGCCTCATTTGTTTCATGCGCTGATTTTTCTCCTCAGGTGACATTTCCAGAACCAACTTAATAGCATCTGCAGATTTTTCTATATCATAAGGATTAACAAGAACTGCTCCCTGAAGTTCCTGTGATGCCCCGGCAAAACGGCTGAGAATAAGGGCACCGTCATTCTGATTCCGTGAAGCCACATATTCCTTCGCTACAAGGTTCATCCCATCATGCAGTGATGTGACCATACAAAAATCTGCTGAAGAATAGTATGGTGCAATTTCTTCGTGACTATGATGCCGCTTCAGTAGCAGTATCGGTTTCCAGTTTTTCGCTTTAAACCGCCAGTTAATTCTGTTGGCTTCCTTCTCAACTTCGCTTACCAGGTCGGAATAATTTTTTAGCAAAGTGCGGCTTGGTGCGCCGATCTGAACAAAAGTAAATTTACCGAGGTAACCGGGGTTCTTCTCAAGAAATCGTTCTATGGAAAGGAACTTTTCCACAATTCCTTTTGTATAATCTATTCTGTCGACACCAATTCCCATATACTGAGCAGTTATTCCGTTTTCATTTAATAATTCCCGGGATGAATTTTTTGGTGATTCATTATCGTAGTCCTTCATTGTGAATGCAATACTAATTGGAAATGGTTTCACAAGGGTTGTCCTACCACCTTTCTTTACAGAAAAATTCGCCCATATAACCCTCGATTCAAGTGCATTGTTCACTGTTTCGAGGAAATGATTGCAATGGTACTGGGTATGAAAACCGATTAAATCTGCGCCGAGCATGCCGGTAAGGATTTCTCTCTGCCATGGACAAATTCCGAACGACTCAGGATTCGGCCATGGGATATGCCAGAATATTGCAACTTTAGCATTTGGCTTCACTTTTTTAATCAGCTCAGGAAGCAGTGAAAAATGAAAGTCCTGAATCAGAATAAACGGCTCTTCTTCATCCTTTATTTCTGCAAGGACGGCTTTTGCAAAATCCTCATTTACTTTCTTATAAACGATCCAGTCAGCAATTCTGAATATCGGTCGGGTGTGAGCTATGTGACAAAGGGGCCAGAGACCCTCATTTGAAAATCCATAGTAAAAATGATCTTCCTCCTCCTTTGTAAGCCATATTCTTTTCAGAGTATATCTTGGCTCTTCGGGTGGCACCTCAACTTTGCCGGATTTATCAACAGTCTCTTTGTCTGCGTCTCCGGTACCTGCGGCGATCCATAAACCACTGCATGCTTTCAAAATTGGCTCCATAGCCGTAATCATTCCACTTGCAGGAACAATACACTTAATCTCCTTTCCTACGTGAATATGCATATAGGGTTCCCTATTTGAGACAACAATAATTCTCTTTTTCTGCAACAGGTTTTCGACCTCTACTCTGAGACGTTCAGGAGTCCATATTGCCTCAGCACTCGTTCTAAGACGTGCTTCTTCCTCCGCAGTTGCCTTCGCTTCCTGCATTGCCTTTGCAATTGATTCAATCTCCTTATGCAAAGGGTCAAGAAATTTCAGGAAAGTAGGAGGCTTAACTTGTTTTATATTACCTGTGCGGAGGGCTTTTACCCAGCCGGCTATTTTATTTATCGGATTAAATATTCCCCAACGAATTATAAGATAGGTTATAAGAGAAACTAAAAATGCCTGCACAAACCACCTTATAAAATTCCGGAACCATATATTACCAATCAGCTTTTTTATATAACCTGCGTCGGTATAAATCACAACAGCACTATTGTTCAGATTGTTATCTTTAAGCGGTCTTACGTACTGATAAACTGTTATTCCATACGCTTTGAAAACATTTCCAAGGGAGGTGTCGGATGCAATTGATTGTGTAATAAAATCCTGCGAATAAGTAAGATAATTGCGGGTAGATCTGTTACTTATGATACTATCAGAATTAAAATAGATTAAAAAACCGAGTACATTATATCTTTTAATGATACTGTCTGCAAATTGTTCAATGTCAGATTGATTGATATACTCAAATTCTACCATACCTGAATGAGTAACCTCGTCAACTATCAGTGCAGTGTGGGTTTCCAGATCGCGAAACAACTTTTCCCTTTCAGTTGAGCTCTGATAGAAGGTAAAACCAAAGGCTACCAGACCTACAGCAATAATTATTGAAAGAATAAAAGCAACTGTTAAACGCATTCAGAAAGTTGATTTAATAATATTATAACGTCATTGATGCCTGCAAGTTTAAATCTTGCCGAACTTTTACCACTCCCCACTTTGATTGTATAAGCACTTTTGTCCTGTAAAAAATAATCAAACATCTCTTCGTCTGTAACATCGTCTCCGATACACAATATAAAATCGTAGTACTTTAGTTCTGTTAACCATTTCACAGTAAGTCCCTTCCCTACAACAGACGACATAATCTCCACTACTTTATTGCCATCGAGAAATTTCAGATTATAAGTCCTGGCTTCCTTTTCAAGAATACCCAGAAGCTTTCTGGAGCTTTCATACCCTAATCTGTCTTCAGCATTTCTATAATGCCATGCCAGAGAAAAATTCTTTTCCTCCACAAATGAATTCGGACAGACTGAAGTAATGCTCTCCAGAAGAGGCAAAACAAAATTTTTCCATCCGTTGTCGTTAGAAATACGGACTTCCCATACCCCTTTTTCTCTGATCATTGCACCATGTTCCGCAATAATTTTTATTGGCAGAGTACCTATTATTTTTTCGATGTCTTCACTTCTTCTTCCGGTGATAATACACAGATCAGAAGCAGGATCGCTGAAAAGTTTTTTTAAAATGTTGCAAATAAGTTTCCCGGGGCTGTTGGTTTCAGGTAAAGGGGTATGGTCAACCAGGGTACCATCATAGTCGAGCAGAATGAGCCTGCTTTTTGCAGTGCTAAAACTTTCAGTTATTTCAGTTCCATATAATTTGTTCATCAGAATCATAAACCCGGCAGGGTTTTATACTTTCAAATTATGACCCGGTTCCAAAACCGGCCAACTGCAAAGTTACCAAATGTTTATATGGAAACGTAACAATTCAGTAGATGGTGTGCAGTCGATTGTTTTGTTAATCAAACTATTTAATAACCATCTTTGTTACTTTATAGTTTAAGGGCATTTATTGTATTGTTAATTAAATTCCTGTCAACTGATACCAAACCTAATAATGAATAATCTTAATTATGGTGTTATAGGAAACTGCAGGAGTGCGGCCCTTATCTCAGAGAGTGGAAGTATTGACTGGTGTTGTCTTCCTGATTTTGATTCCCCTTCAGTTTTCGCTAAACTTTTGGATAAGGACAAGGGAGGATATTTCAGTATTTCAGTTGACACCAGTTATACAATTTCACAAAAATATCTTCGCTGGACAAATGTGCTGTGCACCGAATTCAGATCAGAAAAAGGAGTATTTGAAGTGATTGATTTTATGCCTCGTTACAAACTCACTGAGGATGAATACTTTGCTCCATCGGAAATATACAGGTACATAAAATATATTTCTGGTTCGCCATTCTTTACAGTCAGATACCTTCCTGTTTTAAACTACGCCAAAGAAGAAGTTACACACTCAACTGAGGAAAATTATATCAGAACTTATTCCAGGATCAATCCAAATAATTGTATTTATCTCTACTCCAGTCTGAATTTCTCCGATATACTTGAATCGAAGCAGGTTCCTCTTACTCAGCACCAGTATCTATTACTTTCGTACAATCAGAAGCTGATTGAAATTGACATCAACAGAGTTTATCTGGAATTCCAGCGTACCAAAGTTTACTGGCTTAACTGGACAAACAGAAGTAAGAAACACACGGAGTATAATGAGGAGATAATCAGAAGTCTGCTTATATTAAAGATAATGTCATTTCAGCCAACAGGAGCTATTTTAGCTGCTCTGACAACAAGTATTCCAGAAAGTATAGGAACTGTCCGAAACTGGGATTACCGGTTTTGCTGGATTCGGGATGCTTCAATGTTATTGGATACAATGCTGAGAATGGGTCATTATAAATCGGCCAGCAGTTTCATTACATTTCTTAAGGGAATACTCAAATCAAAAAACGACTCTTTCCAGATCATGTACGGCATTAGAGGGGAACGGGAACTTACTGAATATGAACTTCCTCATCTTTCAGGTTACGAAAACTCAAAACCAGTAAGAATTGGAAATGCGGCATACATACAAAAACAAAATGATGTTTTTGGCTATCTGTTAAATGTAATATATCAGTATTATGAATATTTCCCCGGTACTTTAGCTGAGATAGAAGATATATGGGAGATTGTCCGTAATATTTCCCGAACAGTGTCTGAACAATGGAAGAATCCTGATAAAAGCATATGGGAAATCAGATCAGGTGAAAAACACTATGTTTTTTCAAAGGTAATGAGCTGGGTTGCAATGGACAGGGCAGCTAAAATTGCCAGGGTACTTAATAAACATTTCTACTTTCAGTTATGGAGCTCTGTAGCAAATGAAATTAAAGAAGATATATTCAAACATGGATGGAATGAACACTTACAGACATTTACTCAGACTTATACCAATTCAGAACTCGATGCTTCATTGCTTCTGATGGCTGAATACGGGTTTATCCCTGCAGGAAACATGAAATACAGAAAAACTGTTATGGCTGTAATGAATTCACTTCTTCATAACGGATTGGTATACCGTTATACAAACGAGGACGATTTTGGTAAACCTGAATCATCATTTACAATATGTACCTTCTGGCTTATTCAGGCGTTGCACAAAATCGGGATGAACAAAGATGCCAAAGAACTCCTTGATAGCCTTTTAAAATGCGGTAATCATCTGGGCCTTTTCAGTGAGGATTTGGATTTTAATACCAAAAGACTATTGGGTAATTTTCCACAGGCTTATTCACATTTAGGGTTAATTAATTCGGCGTCACTGTTTTCTGAGATTAAACCGGTCCCGAAATTTATAAAACCATAAAAAAATGGTGAAACCGGATCCGGTTCCACCATTAAAGCCTAACATAAACTAATTAACCCTAATCTATAAATATTAAACCTAATCTATCCCTGAATTTATTTTTTAATTCGCTGCAGTACCCGAACGCTTCATCATCTTCTTCAGGTTGATACCCAATGTAAGCTGGTGACTGCTGAAGGTATTAAGTGCTACATTACTGCTCATGTTATAAGAATAGTTCAGTATGAGTCCATCGACTACCTCTCCTCCGAAACCTGCACCAAAGACCCCACCTGTACGAAACACTGCTGTGGCCCAGATCCTCTCATTCCATGTTGCTGTAGGGGCAATCTCAAACTGCGATGGCATCTTCTGCCCTCCGCGGAAGATCAGTACCGGTTTTATATCCAGCTTCTCCCCTGCCTTTATCTTATACGATGCATTCAACTGATAGTTCTTCAGTGGCTTATAGGTCATGTCGCTGTTGCGGTACTTGGCCGTGCCAAACATGATGTTTGAGAACAGCAGTCCTGCATCAAAACCATTATACCTGTACAACACACTCATATCTGTGGCAAACTTGATCTTGGAGTTTTGTTGTCCGTACATCAGCACAAGGTCCTGTACATACTCCGGATCGTTATAATACTTTGTCAGATCTATCGAATTACGAAAGACACCGGCCGAGAGGGCAAAATTTAATAAATGTCCCTCCGACACTTTTACCTCATAGCTGTAGGTGGCCAGAAAAAGTGTCTGTTTGAAGATATCGGTCTTGTCGTAGATTAATCTGGCGCCCAGACCTACCTTCTCACTAAACCTGTCATTGTAACTCAGCTGGTAAGTGGTAGGACCTCCCTCCAGACCGGTCCAGTCGGAGCGGTAATCAATGAATACCGTTCCCGGATTATGAAGACCCGCATAGGCAGGCAACATACTGAAGGGATTGGAATTGTAACCCTCCAGGAAGGGGAACTGTTGTGCCTGCAGTAAGCCCGGTACCATGATCAGCAATATGATTATTAACTTTTTCATATCTGTGCGTTTTTATGTATTATCTCTATGTTTTATCTCTTTATTACCTTACAATGTTTACCGGCCCATAGATGGTGCCCCTCTGCGATGACTTGATCATGTAGTAGTAGGTGGCTGATGGAAGCGGATTGCCATTCATTGTTCCATCCCAGTCGTTCTTATAACTACCCGACTCATAAACTGCCTTACCGAACCTGTTATAGACTACTACCTGAACAGTTCCATACTTATCCAGATCACGAATATACCAGTAGTCGTTCATGCCGTCACCGTTGGGGCTGAACAGAGAGTTTACATTGTCAAAGGTCGGCAGTGTGGTCAGTGCCTTGCTTACATCGGTTGCCGCATTCCAGTTATTGTTTCCTGCCTGGCTTGCGATAATGTTGGCCGAGCCTTCTTTATTCACTGTGAGGATATTGCCGCTTACACTTGCCACTGAAGGATCGGATACAGAGTAGACTACAGGCAGACCGCTTGCTGATACTGCACCAAGGGTAAGCTCCTGTGTCATTCTCATTCCTGCTGGCAGATCCTCAAAGGTGATTGTCTGATCGGCTTTCGTGACTGTGAGGCTTCCATCAACATAACTTATGATGTAGTTTGCATTGGTGCCACCTGTTATTGCTGTTGCATAGCTGCCTGCATTCGCAGTTGCTGAAGAACCTGAACTGAGTACTGAGACGCCTGATAGAACATCTCCTGAAACCAGGACTGTCGATGTATACTCATTACCTGTGAGGGTAAGGGCCGTACCATAGACTTTGGAGAGGTTTGTTCCGGTTAATGTCAGAGCTTTAGGTGTAATATCAGCTGCAGACGCAGGCTGAACAATAATATAGTTACCAGCATCGGCTCCGCTGAGTGTGAAGCCTGTAACAGTAACTGTCTTGACTGTGCCAACATTCTTATTGGCAAAGAGGCCTGAAGCTGAAGCAGAATTTAAAATCACCGCATCTGATCCGATAACACCTGACATTACTGCTGAGGTTGAATTAAGTGTTGCAGCGGTGGTGCCGTCATATACTTTATTAGCGGCTGTTACTCCGGAGACTGTAAGACCTGCGGCAGTGATGTCGGCAGCAGAGACCGGTTGCATCAGAGTGTAATTGAATGCATCAGCCCCCGAAATGGTCATACCAATGATTGTTACCGGTTTACCCGTTCCAACATTTTTGTCTGCAAAGTTGCCTGATGCTCCGGTTGTATTCAGAGTAACTGCGTCCCCGGCAATCAGTCCGTTCAGATTTGCTGAACCTGCGTTTAGTGCTGAAGTTGTTGTTCCATCATATACTTTGTTATTTGCGGCAACTCCTGTAGCAGTCAGACTTTTCGCACTGATAATAAACATGTTCGTACCGGCCATAGAGAGAGAATAATTTGAACCGGCATCAAGGTTTCCAAGAGTAAACAGATAGTTACCGACTGATTCACCTGTATTGCGTGAAATATTTCCTGTGACTAAATCCGTTCCTTCAAGTGCGGGCGCAATTGTATAGGAAAGGGCAGATGGGTCAGTCTGTCCATAGATTTTGGACTGGCCTGTGTTTGCAATTATGAAAATTGGTTTCGGTGAAATACTGAAGGTTGAAGTACCTCCCAGAGTCAAATTATAATTGTTCCCTGCCGAGAGCGTTCCTAAAACAAATCCATAGCTTCCGGTATTTGTTCCTGAAACACGTGCAAGAGCACCTGTGAAACTATCACCCGCTTCAAGAGCAGGACTGTTAGTAGATGTGAAGACAGGATCCAGCTGGCCGTAAACTTTTGTCTGTCCGGCATTTGGAGTAATTACAACTGTTTTTGATGTGATACCGAAAGTGGATGTTCCTCCCATGGTTAAGGTATAGTTGGTCCCTGCTGAGAGAGTGCCTAAAGTATACGCATAGGTTCCGACATCTGCACCGGAGACACGTCCCAGTGTACCAGTAAAGCTGTCACCACTCTCTATAGCAGGGGTATTTGTATATGTGAACACAGGATCGGCCTGTCCGTAAATCATTGTCTGCCCCGATACCGGAGTCACAACAATAGCTTTAGGTATTACATTAATAGTCGACTCTGCAGAGAATTTCTGAGAACAGGAACCACTCATTACAACAGCACGATACAACCAGATCCCCATTGATAACGGAACTTCGCTGAATGTGATGGTGGTATTGGCAATATCTGTCCAGGCACCTGTACCGAACATTTTCTGCCATTTAACAACATTACCTGTATGTCCGCTCAAGGTTATGGTACCGGTTGATACCCCATAGCTTACCGGAAGTGAAGTACCAGTAACACTTCCACCTACAGTAGCAGGATCTACTAACATTGAAATTGCATTGGAAGTAGCAGTAGTTCCTGATACACATGTTGCATTTGAAGTTAATACACAGGTAATAACATCACTGTTAACAGGGATATATGAATATGTTGAACTGTTTCCTCCGACGTTCAAATTATTTACCTTCCACTGATATGAAGGGGTTGTTCCTCCATTTACCGGAGTTGCGTTAAAGAAAACTGAACTTCCTTCACATACCTGTATAGATCCCGCAATGACTGAAACACTGACAGGAGAAACAGGATTAACTGTGACTATTATGCTCAGTGGAGCTCCGGTACATGTACCTGATACAGATACAGGTGTCACTATATATTCTACTGTACCTGAGGTAATTCCAGGGTACGTAAGTACCTGACTGATAAGTGCACCTGCTCCTGAAACTGCTCCTGTCACACCTCCTGTTACGGCACCGATGGTCCATATGAAGGTGCTTGGTACTGAAGCTGTTAAGCTGATAGATGGAGCTATTCCACTACATGTCGTTGCCGTTGTAGAAGTTGTCATTACTGGTATTACAAACCCTGAATTCAAAGTAACAATTGTTCCTGTTGAAACGCAACCAGCAGAACTTTTTGCTGTTACGCTATATGTACCTGAGACAACGGAATTAAAAACTCCTGTTGTATTTATATAAGTCGAACCATCGATGCTATAGGTCATTCCCGCCTCTGTTGGGGCTGTGACTGTAATTGTTCCTGTAGCCAGTGCACAGGTTGGCTGAATAGCTAATACTGTCGGAAGAGCCGGTAGCGGATTCTCTGAAATCACAGCATTGCCGGTCATTATCGTTGTTCCTGTAGTGTTGTTTCCACTGATTGTGTAAGTTCCTGCAATCTGATTTCCAAGAGATAAAACAGATCCTGTACCACTAATAGTTGGGACCTGAGCAATAGCATCTTTGAAAAGTGTATAAGTTACCCCAACTTCCGAATTTGAAAGTTCAACCAGCAACCCAACTTCACCCTGACAATAGGATCCTCCGCCAGTAACAACAAATGCGCTTGGTGGAGGAACATCATTCAGAATAAAATTGGAAAGGTTATCAGTGGTTTGTGAAGAAGCAACCATAACCGGTGTATTCAAAACCGTAAACGGTGGAGCCAGAATTGCTACATATGCAGCAATCTGAGTTGGATATATTGTAGTTGTAGTCCAGATCATATTTGGTTGAAACTGACCGAAATCCACACTATTTGTGAGTCTCACCCTGCATATTCTAACACCCGGGCTTACATCCGGAATAACAGGTCCATTTCCGGCTCCCGGCGGGATCCTGCCTGCAATTCGGATTACATTCTGTGGATCACTAAAAGTTATGGAAGTCGGATTCTGATTTGCTGCAACCATAATAGGATCTGTACTTCCTGGTACAATAGTAGGTGTTATTACACCAGCATTTTTAATCAGAGGATTGACAATTATGCCAAACTGACCACCAGCATATTCAAAGGGGGTGGTTCCTGTCCGGACAACAAAAATATCGAATTCAAAAACCTTAGGTGATACCTGCGCATCATTACGAAGCTCGCAAAGATAGGTTGGATTTTGAGCAAATATGGCTGATGAGAAGTGGATAATAAACATAATCCAAATAAACCTGTAAACGAGTCGCTTCTTCATATTAATTTTTTATGTCGGATAAAAATTATCAATCTTTTAAATGGATTTTATTAAAGAGGTGTTACAGATGAAACAAAGCTGGATGAGTTATTATCAATAAAACCCATATCTGATACCCCTACAAATCCATCGCCATTAACATCTTCAGTCAGATATCCGAAACCGAAAGCCGAAGATTGGTTATCAACAGCTCCAAGATCTGTCACTCCCACAAACCCATCCTGGTTAATATCACCACCGTAGATCAGGAACACACCTCCGGCATTTCTAACATTACTTCCATAGACCTGGTTTGCAAGATTTGAGAAGTCATAGTTAATTGCGGAGGATGCAAATGAAACCGGTGCTGCAC
>JANNKF010000457.1:0-1688 GCA_031396165.1 Bacteroidales bacterium
GCACCGCTAGCTACTCATTATGAAACCATTCGTCGTGTTGAAACACATTTAAATGAACGTATTTTAGGACAAGAGCGATTAATCAGTCGCATGCTAATTGCTTTGTTGTGTGATGGACATTTACTGGTAGAGGGTGCGCCCGGTTTAGCAAAAACCCGCGCAGTAAAAGAATTGGCAAATGCCATTGAAGGCGACTTTCATCGTATTCAGTTCACACCGGATTTACTCCCTGCTGATTTAACAGGTACAGATATCTACCGACCACAAGATGGAAGTTTTATATTTCAACCCGGACCTTTATTTCACCATTTGGTTTTGGCGGATGAAATTAACCGTGCACCTGCGAAAGTACAATCAGCACTTTTGGAGGCGATGCAGGAGCGACAGGTAACGATCGGCGCGCATACTTATCCGCTTGAGAACCCATTTCTTGTGATGGCGACTCAAAACCCGATTGAACAAGAGGGAACTTACCGTTTGCCGGAAGCCCAGGTTGACCGTTTTATGTTGAAGGTCGTCTTGAACTATCCTAAGAAGGATGAGGAGAAATTAATTATTCAGATGAACCTTCTGAAAGAATTCCCGAAAGCCAAAACGGTGCTGAAACCCGAAGATATTGTAAGGGCAAGGGACATTGTGAAAGAGGTTTACATGGACGAGAAGATCCAGAAATATATCGTGGATATTGTATTTGCGACACGTGAACCAAAAGAAGCCGGACTGGCAAAATTCGAGGAGATGATCACCTATGGTGCTTCACCCCGTGCATCAATCAGTCTTGCTCAGGCCGCCAAAGCGTATGCATTTATCAAACGACGTGGTTACGTGATTCCCGAAGATATCCGTGCCGTATGTCACGACGTATTACGCCACCGTATCGGATTAAGTTACGAAGCTGAAGCCAACAATCTTTCTACTGAAGAGATCATCAGCGAAATATTGAATACAATTGAAGTCCCTTAGTGGAAGGATAGAACGGATCATTGCACCGGTCAATACTGTCAGAATTGTTACAAATCAATAATTCAAGAATAAAGAAAAGTGGAAGCATCGGAACTGTTAAAAAAAGTTCGGAAAATTGAGATAAAAACGAAAGGGCTTTCCCGGAATATCTTTGCAGGGGAATACCACAGCGCGTTTAAGGGGCGGGGTATGGCTTTCAGCGAAGTGCGGGAATATCAGTTTGGTGACGATATCCGTAATATCGACTGGAACGTAACTGCCAGGTATGGTCACCCGTTTATCAAGATATTTGAAGAAGAGCGGGAACTTACCGTCATGTTGTTGGTCGACGTGAGCGGCTCGCGTGACTTCGGAACCGTCGAACGGATGAAGAAGAATGTGATCGTAGAGATTGCTGCAATCCTTTCATTCTCTGCCATCTCGAACAACGATAAAATAGGCGTTCTCTTTTTCTCCGACCGCATCGAGAAATTTATTCCCCCACAGAAAGGGCGCACGCATACCTTGCGTATCATTCGTGAACTGATCGAATTCGAACCGGTTTCACGAAAGACAGATATTGCCATGGCCTTGCGTTACCTTACCAATGCAATGAAACGGAGGGTTACAGCATTTGTGATCTCCGATTTTATGGATGAACTCCCGCCTTTGGAGCAAGCCCTTTCAATTGCCAATATCAAACTCGACATGGTCGGCCTTCGTATTTACGACGAACGTGTATCATG
>JANNKF010000459.1:0-20419 GCA_031396165.1 Bacteroidales bacterium
GGAGACAACTTTCATTATCTCCTGTATTTATGCTCCCCAGGTAAGACTCGAACTTACGACCCACGGATTAACAGTCCGTTGCTCTAACCAACTGAGCTACTGAGGAATTTATTATTCAACCCTTATAATTCACTTGGTCACGGATTAATCCCGAGGACTCGGGATTGCTCTAACCAACTGAGCTACTGAGGAAGGTTTTTTAAAAAGAACTTGCCATATTTTAGCAGGCCAAAAGTAAGCGCTTTTAGCGAATTAAGCAATATCTTTGAGAAAAAATTTTAAAATGAAGCAAATCCTTGGAATTGGCAACGCATTGGTCGATGTAATGACCATGATAAATGATGACTCTCTTCTATCAATGTTTGAACTGCCAAAGGGAAGTATGCAGCTGGTTGATGTGTCCAAATCTCAATCGATAAAGTCTGATACTGTTAACCTTAACAGAATTATGACTTCGGGCGGTTCAGCAGCAAACACAATACATGGACTCGCAATGCTTGGTACAAAAACCGGTTTTATCGGCTCAATAGGAAAAGATGATGTGGGTGATTTTTTTGAGAAGGATATGAAGTATGCAGGCATAAATACTATGCTGATAAGGAGAGAAACAGTTACCGGAACAGCAATTGCCTTGATTTCTCCTGACTCGGAAAGAACATTTGCGACACACCTCGGCGCAGCAATTGAACTTAGTGCCAATGACCTTAAAACTGACTATTTTGACGGATACGATATTCTTTATCTGGAAGGTTATCTGATTTTAAACAAAGTGCTTGTTGAAACTGCCTGCCAAATGGCAAAAGAGAAAAACATGAAAATTGCGCTGGATCTTGCAAGCTTTAACGTAGTAACTGCCATGCTCAGTGATTATAAAGAGATAGTTGAGAAGTATGTAGATATTGTTTTTGCCAATGAAGAAGAAGCTAAGGCATTCACTGGGTTAGCCCCTGTGGAGGCACTGGTGAAGCTTTCAGAGATTTGCGAGATAGCAGTAGTTAAGGTTGGCAGCGAGGGTTCGTGGATTAAGAGGAAAGACGAGGTGATTAAAATAGGTACCGGCACGGTGAATCTTAAGGATACTACGGGCGCAGGAGATCTTTATGCTTCAGGATTCCTTTTCGGATATGCCCAGGATATGAATCTCGAAGTTTGCGGTCAATATGGATCGCTTCTGGCAGGACATGTTATTGAGATTGTCGGAGCCCGGATAGACCACGAAAAATGGCAAAAAATAAGAGCTACTGTTGCTGGTCTGTAATAAACTGTAGAATTGTACGATAATAGCAGGGACGGGTCGCAACCCGTCCCTGCAAGCAGTGTATCAATTAATATTTTGGCAGCTTATAGCCGTTATTGTATTGCGGCGTAATAAATTTGTTTGCTGTTTCAGTTTTGAATGATTGCTTAACATTATCCCATACAACCTTTTCACCGGTACGGAAAGCAATATTCCCCATCTGGGCCACCAGGGCAACATCCCTTCCAACATTTATCCCTGCATTTAGTTTTTGAGGTGTATTATTCTTGATGCACTCGAGCCAGTTTTTAGTATGAATATCCAGTCCAACACCTACATTTTTCTGAACAGGAATTGCCTCCATCCTTGTTTTTTCGGGTATTACTTCCCAACCTTTACGATCGAGAATCAGGGTTCCGTTCTCACCGATATAGGACATTCCATGAGGTCTGGTCCAATTGCCCAGACCGATACCAATAGTATGTTCCCAGATCATGGTAAAATCTTTGAAGTCATATACAGCAGTCATTGTATCTGGTGTTACCATGGCATCTTCGGGGAATGCATATTTACCACCTATCGCCATAACTGATTCAGGAATACTCTTACCCATACCATATAATATATAGTCTATGAGGTGAACTCCCCAGTCGGTTACAAGTCCGTTACCGTATTCCCAGAACCACCTCCAGGTAAAATGAAAACGGTTCAGATTAAAAGGGATCTTAGGTGCAGGACCGAGCCATAAATCATAGTTTACACCCTCCGGGACTGCTGAATCAGCAACTTTAGGAACGGCACCTTTCCAGTCAACATATGACCATGCTTTACAGGTTCGGATACGTCCGAGTTTGCCTGATTTTACAAAATTAATAGCATCAACAAAATGAGGCTGACTTCTTTGCCATTGGCCGACCTGAACGATCTTTCCATGTTTCTGAACAGCTTTATGCATTATATTGATTTCGGCAATGGAATTACCTATTGGTTTTTCAACATAAACATGTTTGCCGGCTTCCAATGAGTCAACGAAGTTAAGACAATGCCAGTGGTCCGGAGTTCCGATTATTACAAGGTCAAGATCTTTGTTTTCAAGCATTTTCCGGTAATCTAAATATAGCTTTGGCTGAGGAAATCCAAGCTTTACCAGTGCATTGGTCTGGTTGGTTAGAATGTTTTTATCGATATCGCAAAGTGCTACACATTCTACTTCCGGATTCTTAAGTAAAGAGACCAGATCGGCAAATCCCTGACTTCTTACCCCGATCAGACCAACCTGTATTTTGTCGTTGGCAGAAATGCCAAGCCTTGCTTTTGAAAGAGCCTCTATAGGAAATACGCTGCCAGCGGCCATTACTGATGCAGTTTTAATGAAATCTCTGCGTGTTGAACTCATATTGTTGTGATTTTATATTTGTACGAATGGCAAGGTAATACATAAATTCAGAATGTATTCTCTGTCGGTTATTAAAAAACATTAAATAATGAGAATGGGTAAATTGTAAGGACGGGTTGCAACATGTCCCTACAAGAAAATTATTTCACCGGTTTGAAAATCAGATCGACAACATCTGCCTTTTTGAACATCAGTCCGGAAACCTTTTTGACATCCTTAACTGTAAAAGATTTCAAAATATTTTCATAATTCGCCGGGTCGTTCCCGTTGATACCGTAACTGTAATATCTGCTAAGCACCTGCAGCCAGTAGGAGTTATGCATTTTATTCTCTTCCCTTGTTTTAAGCATATTATTAACTGCCTTATCGAGGTTCTCCTGGCTTGGTCCATTCTTTACAATATTATCAAGTTCCCTGTAAATAATTGCTTTCAGGTCGTTTGCCCGTGCCGGATCACAATCGAAAGTAATAATCCCTTCAGCAATCTCAACAGGTCTTTTCTGTGCTGTTAATGAAACACCTACACCATATGTTCCGCCTTCATCCTCGCGGACTTTTTCAGTATAAACAATATCAAGGATCGCTTTAATAACTTCCAGTCCCAGATAGTTAAAAGGAGTATATTTCATATCCTGTGCAAATGAAATGTATACAGTTGATTTTGGGATTGTCAGCGGCAGGCTGATCTCTTTTGTGATCCTGCCTTCAGGCTGTTCAACCTTCCTGTCGATCCAGGTTTCACTCCTTCCGGTGGAGGGAAGTGATCCTATATACTTCTCAACCATTGGCATAACAGCTTCTTTTTCAATGTTTCCAACAATGAAGAATGTGAATTCATCTGCATTGTTATACCGGTCGGTATAAATTTTCTGAACATCCTCAAGTGTTATTTTCCCAATAGTCTCTTTTGTTAATATTGGTGTTCTGGGATTATAACCTGTGGTAATAAGTGAAATACTATCGCTTTTAATCTTATCCGGGTCTTTTTCCATATTGCCAATCAGGCCAGCGTATCGTCCGATTATAGCATCGTGCGCCACTTTGTCGAATCTTGGTTTTGATACACGCAGATAAAGCAGCTGCATCATTGTTTCAAAATCTTTTGGGGTACTGCTTCCGCTGATTGATTCCGCAGTTTCAGATAATGCAATAGTTACACCTGCCTTCTTCCCGGCAAGCATTTTCTGTAATGTTACATTATCATATTCACCTGTTCCATACATAGGTAAAATAGCAGAAAGAAGATTTGCGGGAAGGATCAGGTTATTATCAAGTTTTGATATTCCACCGAAACTAAACGCTGAAAGAATAATATTGTCTTTCTCATACTCAGCTTTTCTGAAAACCACTTTTGTATTATTTCCCAGAGTCCATTCAACAGCATCAAACTGGGGAAGAGAAACAGTTTTAATTATTCTTGATCCCTTAAGGTCCTCACTAATAAGAGATTCGGCGAGTGCTTTTTCTTCATAAGGTGAGATCTGTGAGTTTTTAACTTTAGCCAGGATTGCCAAAGCTTCCTGCTCTGTTAAATGTTTAACACTATCACCTTCAAGCCCCTGAACAACAATTGTCCTGTTTTCTTCGATCATTACTTCCTTAAAACGTTCCGAGATCTCCTCAACAGTTATTCCGTCACTAACCTGCTTTAGGAATTCAAAGTCGAAATCCATTGATGTGAGTGGTTCGCCCATGAGAAAATAGTTTTGAATACCAGAGACATAAGTGTCATTATCAATCTTGTCTTTCTGCTTATACCTGTTTTCATAATCTGAAAGCATTTTGGCCTTTGCACGGGTAAGCTCTCCATTTGTAAATCCATATCTTCTCGCCCTTTCAGCCTCGGTATATACACCTTCAAGTGCAACCGCTTCCTCGTTCTGACGGGCAGTTGCATCAATTGAAAAGGCATCATAGCCCCTGGCATAGTAACCTCCGAATGAGATAGAACCTGAAACGAATGGCGGATTCTCCTTTTGCAAAAGTTCACTCACCCTTGTATTTATCATTGAATTCATGAGCGAGATAACATGACTGTCACGAAGGTATTTCTGATTTTTTTCTGCAGCTGGTACAGCCTTATGAAGTGCCACAATCTCGACTGAAGTTTGTGGAGCTTCCTTGTCAGTTGCGAGAACATAGTAGGTTTCTTTATGATAGGGTACCTCTACCGGATTTCGTGGAGTTGGATTTTCTACGGCAGGTATAGAGCCGAAAAGCTTCTTTATGCTGTTTTCAATTTCGTCAACATTGATATCCCCCACAATCGCAATTGCCTGCAGATCGGGGCGGTACCACTGATGATAATAATTACGCAAGGTATTGTAAGAGAAATTATTAATCACATCGAGACTTCCGATTATATCTCTTACAGCATATCTTGAGCCCTTAAGTATTACGGGAATAACTTCAAATATCATTCGTCTGCTGGCTGTTTTGGAAGTTCTGTATTCTTCACTTATTACACCTCGTTCCAGGTCAATCTCTTTTTCTGCTAGAGTAATGTAACGCGACCAGTCGTTCAGAATCAGAAGACATGAGTCAACAAGTCCCGGGACATCAACAGGAACATTAGTCAGGTTATAAACCGTCTCGTCAAATCCTGTATAGGCATTTATGTTGCTTCCGAAAGCAACTCCGTGTTTTTCGAGGCCGCTTATAATTCCTTTTCCGGGGAAATGTGTTGTTCCGTTAAAGGCCATATGTTCGAGAAAATGAGCGAGTCCATTCTGATCATCATTTTCAAGTATAGCCCCCACATTCTGTATTATATAGAAGCTTGCCCGCTTTTCCGGTTCTTTATTGTTCCTGATAAAATAAGTAAGACCATTACTTAGTTTTCCGGTCCTGATTAATGGGTCAATAGGCGCCAGTTTGTTCAGATCAGGCTGTGCATTGGCATTCCCTAAAATTAATAACAGGGTAAACAGAATCACAAATGATTTAAGCGTTTTCATAAGAGTAGAATTTGATCTTTAATATAAATTAGCACATGTTACAGTCATCTTAAAATAATCCGTGCAGCTCGGCATTTATTTTGTCAATCACTTCGCTGAGATGATCCCTGTTGTTGGGGAAATTATAATGGTCAGCCTCAATTATCAGGACTTTTCCAAGATTATAAGTCTCTATCCAGGCTTCATATCTTTCATTTAGCCTCTTGAGGTAATCAATACGGATTGAACTTTCATATTCCCTGCCGCGTTTCTGGATCTGATTCACGAGCGTGGGTACGGAAGCCCTCAGATAAAGCAGGAGGTCGGGGGGCTTTACCAGCGAACTCATCATCTTGAACAGAGTGGAATAGTTATCGAAATCGCGTGTCGACATTAGCCCCATTGAATGTAGGTTTGGGGCAAATATATGGGCGTCTTCGTAGATCGTACGGTCCTGAATAATTGTCTTATCGGACTTTCTTATTTCGAGGATCTGGCTGAACCTTGAATTAAGAAAGTAAATCTGAAGATTGAATGACCATCGTTGCATATCCTCATAAAAATCGTTAAGGTATGGATTGTCATCAACATCTTCATAATGAGGCATCCATCCGTACTGTTTTGCCAGCAGCCCGGCAAGTGTTGTCTTTCCCGATCCGATATTTCCAGCGATAGCTATATGCATAATAAAAAGTTTAATCAGCTTATAAAATTAATAAAAAACAAGTGACTAAAGTGACTAGAGTGACTAAAGTGACTAAAGTTAATAACTCTATGAATTCTACGTTCTTTAATCACTAGTCACTTCCTATTCCTGCAATTTTATACAAATCTTCCAGATACTCACGGCTGTTTGATAGTCGCGGTACTTTATTCTGTCCGCCAAATTTATTTTTTGCCTTAAGCCATTTATTAAAAGTACCACCCGGAACTGATTTTACAACCGGAATCACAAGATTAAGATCCTTGTACCTCTTCGCTTCATAATCAGAATTCAGTGACTGAAGTGAGCTGTCAAGAGCTACGATAAATAAGTTAAGATCTGCAGGCTCCTTTTCGAATTCAATAATCCATTCGTGCGATCCTTTTGAAGAGGAGTTCATAAATACAGGTCCTGCTGTATATTCCGCAATCAGTGAACCGGTGATTTTACAAGCCAGGTCGATTGCTCTGTCTGCATTATCAACAATTACTTCTTCGCCAAATACATTTATAAAATGCCTGGTTCTGCCAGATATTCTGAATCTGAAGGGATTAATAGAGGTAAATACAACTGTATCGCCCATCATGTATCTCCATAAACCGGCATTGGTAGAAATAATAATAGCATAATTAACGCCCGCCTCCACTTCTCCGAGAGTATATACCGGAGCTGATGGTGAATTTACCTTATCGGCAGGAATGAATTCATAAAATATGCCATAGTCGAGCATCAGAAGCATATCGGTCTTTGAGGGATCATCCTGGATTCCGAAGAACCCTTCCGAGGCATTATATGTTTCCATATAATTCATCTGGCTTCCATTGATGAGCTTTTCATACTGTTCGCGGTAAGGGGTGAAACTTATTCCTCCATGGAAGAACACCTCAAGATTTGGCCACACGTCGAGAAGGTTCGACTTTCCCGTATGGGCAAGAATCTGTTTAATTAATACCAGATACCACGAAGGTACTCCTGATATATTGGTAACATTTTCATTAACGCACGATTTGGTAATCAATTCAAGCTTCTCTTCAAAATCCTCTAGGAGTGCTATCTTTTGTTTTGGTGTCCGTATTATTTCAACCCAGAACGGGGCGTTTTCAATGAGTATTGCAGAGAGGTCACCATAAAGTGAATCATTGCTAAACTGATTAATCCGATGGCTTCCTCCAAGGGTAAGACTCTTGCCTGAAAATATTTTTGTTTCAGGATTCTGCATCGTATAAATAATAAGAATATCCTTTCCTGCCCTGTAATGACAATCCTCGAGGGCCTCAGGACTCATGGGGATAAATTTGCTCTTGGTGGAAGTAGTACCAGAGGATTTTGCAAACCATTTTATTTCACCGGGCCAAAGCAGATTGTTTTCTCCTTTACGGAGTCTTTCAACATATGGGATTATCTCCTCATATGTCTGTATCTGGAATCTCGATTGATAATCTTTTACGGATGTTATAGATGAATATTTATATTTCTTCCCCCATTCTGTTGAAGCAGCTCTGGCAAGCAGTTTATATAAAGTCTCCTGTTGAGTTTCAACAGGATATTTCTTAAACAGTTCTATCTGATCTATGCGCTTGGTATTCAGCCAGTTAACGATAGAGGGTATTATAGACATTATATTAATTGTTTATTCATTAAAGATAGATAAAAAACCCGATGTGTGTTGTTATGTGTCTAAGTGAATACCTCTTTAAGTACCTCAAGGGATTTTATTTTTTTCAATCCGGGCAGATGCATTGAATAATATTTAACAAGTGTCTCCAGAACTTCATTTCTGACCATTCCGTTAAGGGAAATCAAACCGCATGTTTCGTACGAAGCTGCATAGAAACCAGCAAGTATTTCTGAAATCTCCTGAGTGGCATATAAACCATGAACAGGGGGAACAGGTGAGAAGATTCCATTCTTCAAATCGAAAAAGTGATTTTCATTTTCTGTATTCAATGAAGGCTCAAAGCCCAGAAAACTGCAAAGTCCGGCAAGAAAGGAAATATGGAAATTGGCATAACCCTCAGAATGGCCGTCGAAATACTTTATTGCTTCTTCAATATAATCAAACATCTCCTCATGCGGGCTCTCCTCCTTCAGAACTGCCGTAAGTACCTCCCCAAGGAAGATTGCCACAACACTTTTTTTAATATCGGAGTGTATATTATAAGGTGTGAATGAGACAGAGAACTCTTTCATGGTCTGCATTTCACGTGACGATTTGTATTGCATTTCCAGATCGAGGATGAACATAGGTTGGAACTGGATATTATGTTTGCCCGATTTCTTGTTTCTCATGCCCCTGATAAGGAATGATTGCCGTCCGAATTTCCTTGTATACAGCTGTGCCACAATACCTGAGTCGGTGTATTTAATCTGATGAAGCACAATGGCCCTGGTCTTCTCGAGCATGACGCACTAAGTAAATTTTCAATTATAAAATTACTATATTTACTGATCAATCAACTGTGAAATGACAGTATCCAATAATGACGAGCTTGTAAAAAGGATTGCCCGGTTAGCTAAACAGAATCAGGAGCTTGAAGAACATATCAAAAAGCTGGAAAAACTGAATGAAAAACTTTCGGGAGATAACGAGAAAATTAAAGCT
Source organism: Bacteroidales bacterium (assembly GCA_031396165.1). Classification (GTDB taxonomy): domain Bacteria; phylum Bacteroidota; class Bacteroidia; order Bacteroidales; family VadinHA17; genus LD21. The sequence goes on from JANNKF010000459.1 coordinate 8,875, forward strand.
CTGTATGAAAAAGTTTCTCCTGAAGTCTTAAAAGAAACAGGCGAGGGAGATAAAAAAGAACGATCGTTGAAATTCAACATGGCGACAGTTCTTTTCGCCGATATTCACGGTTTCTCAAAACTTGTCGAGGGAATGGATTCATCAGCGGTAATGGATGAGCTGGATGAGATATTGTACGAGTTTGATTCGATTGTAACAAGATTCAAAATTGAAAAGATCAAGACTATCGGCGATACATTTATGTGTTCCGGAGGTATTCCTGTGAAAAACATAACCAACCCAATTGATGTGGTTATGGCAGCTATGGAAATGAGGAATTGCCTTGAACAGCACGAAATTAAGAAACGAGGATGGGATAACAGGATCTGGGAACTTAAAATTGGAATACATACCGGTCCGGTTACTGCTTCTATTACAGGCAAAAAGAAAGTCAACTACGATATCAAAGGTGATACAGTTAATACAGCCAGCCGTATTGAAGCTGTTTCAGAAGACGGGATGATCCTGATATCTGTTATGACATATGAGCTGGTTAAGGAATTTTTTGACTGTGAATACTTTGGTAAGCTTCCCGTAAAATACAAGGGTGACCTTCAGATGTACAGGGTTAAAGGTCTCAAAACCGAATTCTCGGTTAATGGAGAAAGTGTTCTGCCGAATGATGCCTTCAGAATAAAATTCGGACTTATTCAATTTACAGATATTCAGGAAATTATTCTTGATAAACTCGAAAAGGAGCTGCCTAAACATCTCTTTTATCATAATGTTAAACATACCGTGGATGTTGTTACCGAAGTCGAACTGATCGGCTGGGGAGAGGGGTGCTCCGATGAAGAGATACTGCTTCTGAAAACAGCTGGGCTTTTTCATGATGCCGGACATACAATTGCTTATGATAATCATGAATTCTATGGGACAGAACTTGCCAGGGAAATGCTTCCAAAATATAAATATTCTCCTCAACAGATTGAAAGAATTTGTTTGATAATAATGGCCACGAAGCTTCCCCCTCAACCAACAAACCTTCTGGAAAACATTATTTGTGATTCTGACCTCGATTACCTGGGAAGAAGCGATTTCATTCCTGTTTCAAATACTCTTTATGAGGAGCTTAAAGCGCAGAATAAGATGGGCTCACTGAATGACTGGAACAAGATTCAGGTTAAATTTATTTCGGGGCACCAGTATTTTACTGCAACAGCCAGAAGCCTCAGAGAGGTTAATAAACAGTTACAGATTGAAAGGATCCAGAGCCTGATAACCCCGTAGGGTCATTCCATGGACGTAGGGACATTCCATAGACGTAAGGACATTCCATGGAATGTCCCTACCTAATTACCAACATTTTTGTGACGGCTGATTGTGACCCATCGCTACTCGCACAAAACACAAGATACACACCTGTAGCTACACGTTTCCCATTATATGTTTTAAGATCCCACGATGCCTGGCCCCCCTGGGAGACAGTTTCAAAGACCAGGTTTCCGCTGATATCCGTAATCCTGATCTCACTGTCGCGCATCAGTCCTGTGATCGTAACATTTCCTGAATAATCCTCTCTTACAGGGTTGGGAAAAGTGTAAACATTTGAAAACTGTTCCCCGGCTTTTGTGGCAACTCCTCTAACAGACTGGATCCCTTTGGAGGTCCCTAACCAGATATCTCCTGTTTTGTTATCAACGGCAAGACTTATGATTGAATTTGACAGGATCGGACTATTGGTTTCATTATAGCTATTCAGACGTGTGATCCCATCGGCTGATACATGGTACGCTCCCGAACTGTTTGTTCCCATCCATTTATTATTTGCTCCATCTATAGCAATTGCTGTTATAACCTCGGAATTTAAAAGATAATCTGCCGTCCCGGTGCCATCATTTCTTGGTACCTTTATACGAAATGCTTTCATGTCGTTATCAAATACTTTATCGGGATTGTAATATACCAATGGCCCCTGATCTGTACCGACCCATATATTTCCGTCGAGGTCTTCTGCTAGGGAGTAGACAAAGGGTATAACCTTATTCTCACTATCCTCAACAAGCATCCTTTTAGACCTGTCGTCATCGAATTTTTCAGGGGTATCATTGTCGTCAAGGACAAAAAGTCCGTGTCCCCTGGGTAGAATTACCCATTTATATCCGTTTTTTGCAATAATTATATCACCAATTGACAGCCCTTCCAGTGTTATTGGATTAACAATCCAGCTGCCGTCAGGTTTAAGCACTTTAATTGTTCCCTGCACCTCTGTCTGGGTAATCCAGAGGTTTTTATCCTTATCCATTGCCATCCCGCAAACCCTGACATATGGTCTTCCGGCTATAATAGTCTGTAATGGTGAGTTGGTATAGTTATAATGATTTACAACTTCATTGTTTTCGTATTCAAGCAATCCGTATCCCCAGGAAGATACAAAGTAATGATTTACATTGTCAGGGTCTATCAGAACTCTCATTGCATCGATCACAGGATTATTTAATAAGGGAGTCCATTTGTTGTTTTCATGAATTGATATCTGGAAGGGACGCGCCTGATTATTCCACGACACATCAGTACCTCCTCCGCTAATCATTGTTTTCCCGTTCAATGAAGTTATACTATACGCATTGTTGGTTATTGGCCCGGGAAGGGTTAGTGCAGAAAAATCTGTAAAGTTTTTGCCTAGTACAAGCCCTGAGTTATTATCGGCTATCCAGAAATCACTATTAGTGGCAATTCCCTGTGAAATATTTGCAGGGCCCCAGCTATAAGAAGAAATTGAATTAAAGAGAATCCCATTTTTAAAGTATCTTAATGATGATTCCGATGATGCTGTAAAACCTGATGGTGCCTGATCGAAGGATTTATTTATTACTCCGGGCAGGTATGAGAGAATGGAGGTTCCTCCTTCAATGTTATAAATAATATCCCCGGGCGAAAGAGGGTCGGTAAGATTAACATAAAGGCCGTGATCAGTATAGATTATTAATGAATATTTACCTGCAGGCTGGGGTAGATTATTCATCAGGGTCCAGTTTCCGAAGTAAGATAGACCGGAATTGTTAATATCAGCCGACCATACACCGGAAGAGGTTGCAGCGTAAATGTTGCCATCACCAATTGTAATATCCCAGACCTCGTTGTTACCTGTTGCTGCCCCCGGTTTCCAGGTGTCGTAAATCTCTCTTTTTATCAGGTCGAGAACGACAATTCCAAAACTGCAGGCAAGGTAAGCGTATTTACCCAAGGTGCGTACCTTGTTAATCTCTTTCCTTCCGGAGATAAATTTTCGTGAAATATCGGGGATGTTAAATATTACATTGTCTTTTACGAGATCGATATTGGTTGTAGCATAGGCAATAACAAGTGTTTTATTTTCTTCCGACCATTCAATTGTGCTGATTCCGGTCTCAGTCAGTCCGTTGATACGTGACATTTTTCTGAGTTCTGCATACTCTTTATCGTAAACAAGTATTGATGACCCAGTTGAGGCAAAAACCTGACCAATACCAACTGCTACACTTCTGGCAGTATTATATGTAAGGTGGTCCGACCATGATCCAACAGGTGTTTGTCCGTGGGAATTCACGAACGTTAGCAGAGAAAGCAGTAATGTCAAATTGCGTCTCACAGGGTAAAAGAAATTAAGGTCAGAAGTCGGGAGTCGGAAGTCGGAAGTCAAAGAAAACTTCGGACTACGGTCTTCGGACTTCTGACTCTTCAATTAAACCATAAATATTAAGTTTTATTGTTATTCTGCCCAACCCGATTCAAAAATTCCCTCAGTTTCTCAAAGGCTCTGGCCCTGTGTGAAGCAACGTTCTTTTCATCAAGTTCCATTTCCGCAAATGTCTTTGTTTTGCCTTCAGGAACAAAAATCGGATCATATCCAAATCCCTCAGTTCCTCTCTTTTCATTAATAATCTTACCAGTAACAATCCCCTCAAAAAGATACTCTTTTTTCTCAAGTATGAGCGCAATAACTGTTCTGAACCTTGCATTCCTGTTTCCATTGCCGCCGAGCAATCTAAGTACTTTCTCGATATTGGCTGCAGGATCTTTGTCTGAACCGGCAAACCGGGCAGAATGAACACCGGGTAAACCATTCAGAGCTTCAATTTCAAGACCGGTATCATCTGCGAATACATCAAGTCCGGTGGCATTAAAAACAAATCTGGCCTTGGATAAGGCATTGCCTTCAATATGTGGTTCATTTTCGGGAATATCCGTAAGAATATTAACGTCGCTCAGACTTAACAGGGTAAAGCTGTTTCCAAGGATACTATTTATTTCCCTTACCTTATGCAGATTATTTGAGGCGAAAATCAATTTCATAAATTCAGGTAAAATATTTTCACAAAAATACTCAAATTAAGCCTTTCCTTTTGCCTATACTTTTTTATATCGTACATTTGAAATAATATAGCAAGAAAATTGTTTATGCCTGATTACTTAAGGGGTGCTTTTCTTTCCGGGTTTCTTCTTTTTCTCTTTGTTCCGGAAGTAAATGGAGCAGAGAATGTTTCTACAGGTGATACGGTATTTACAATTCCGGTGCAGGGAAATGAGAGTGATCAGTTTTTTGAAAACAAGATTGAACTGAGAAGACAGGATAATAACGTCACCTTTGAATTGCCGCAAGCAGAATCGGCAGAGTATCAGTTCCTGCTCGAAGGTTTTGATAATGAGTGGGGATCCCTGAGGCAAAGTAATTATAAAGAATATACGAATATTCCCGCAGGACATTACTCATTATTTGTCAGATACAGAGGGACTAACAGTACTTTAGTCGAATTGCCGGCTCTAAAAATTTATATTCTTCCAAGGTGGTACCTTTCAGCTCCGGCGCTGATCTTTTATTTCATATTGTTTCTACTGATAATCTGGGCGATTTATGAACAACTCGATCTTCGTTTTGCGCGTAAGCAATACATGCTTGAGAAGATTATTAATATGAGAACCGAGGATCTGATAATTGAAAAGGAGAAGACAGAAAAGCTTCTCGCTAATGTCCTTCCGAAGAATACCGCAAGCGAAATAATTGAAAAAGGAAAAGCAACAAAGATCAAATACAATTTTGTTACTGTTCTTTTCTCGGATATCCAGGGTTTTACAAAGATCGCTGAGGAGATGAACCCAGAGGTTTTAATTGATGAGCTTGATAAATTTTTCTTCTACTTCGATTCTGTGGTGGAGAAATTCGGCATAGAGAAGATTAAAACAATTGGTGATGCATATATGTGCGCAGGCGGTATTCCTGAAAAAAACAGGACCAACCCTGTTGAAGTGATACTTGCAGCTCTTGAGATGAAGGTCTATATGAACAGGTTGAAAGAGAGTTCCGAAATTGAGGGAATGAAATTCTGGGATATACGAATTGGAATTCATACCGGAACAGTGGTGGCCGGTGTTGTGGGACAGAAAAAATTGTCGTACGATATATGGGGAGATACTGTAAACACTGCCAGCAGGATGGAATCTTCGGGCGAAGCGGGCAGGATCAATATTTCAGGAACCACCTATGAATTTGTCAAAGATTTTTTCAACTGTGAATACCGTGGTAAAATGCCCGTTAAATATAAAGGTGAACTTGAAATGTATTTTGTGAATGGTATTGTACCTGAGCTGGCCGATGAGAATGGTGGTCCGAACAGAAGATTTATTGTAAGAATGCAGATGATTAAGCTTCAGGATATTGAAGAGATGATCACGAAATTGTTCGATGATGAGGCTCCTCCCAACCTGTACTTTCATAATTCATCCATGGTAAAGAATATCAGTAATCATGTTGACCTTTTATCAAATGCTGAAAAGCTTCCCGAGGAGGATTTTATTAATCTTAAGCTTGCCTCAGTATTCCTTCTGACAGGATTTATTACTGATTACGAAAAACCAATGGAAGCCTCCATAAGACTTGCGGAGGAGATCTTGCCCGGTTATGGATTCAGTCAACAGAATGTTGAAGAGACCAGTAAAATTATCAGAAATTCTTACAACGACCAATACAAAACACTTTCAGACAGTATCTTACATGATGCACGATATGATTTTCTTGGCAGAGTGGACTTTCTGAAATTAACAGAAAGACTATTACGGGAGAGAACCGAATATGGTAAACATACTGACGAACTGACCTGGATTGAAATTCAGAAAAAACTACTTTCTGATCATGAATTTCTTACAAAAACAGCCAGAATGCTTAGAAGCGTTAAAATTGAAGAACAACTGTCAGTGTTGGAACGAGACACTTAATATTTTAATTTCTGACTCAAAATCCTTAATTTGAATTATTCATAAACTTAGTTAAGATGCTCTATTCCTTTGTGTTACTTTGTGCTGTACTTTGTGTTCCTTCGGGGTAAAAGAAAGCTTAACCACAAACCTGCCTGCCGGTAGGCAGGGGTGCACTTAGGATTACACAAAGGTTTATGAATAAAGCAGGTTAAATATATCTTTTAAAAATGTACTTTTGCGGTTGATTTTATAAATCATATTTATGGAAACCTTAGATTGGAAAAATCTGCCTTTCGGTTATTTCAAAACTGATTTTAATGTTCGATGTGTTTATAAGAACGGTAAATGGGGAAAACTCGAAGTTTCCTCTTCTGAATTTATTGAGATACATATAGCGGCTACGGGACTACATTATGGTCAGGAAGCTTTTGAAGGGCTGAAGGCCTATATGGGTAAAGACGGTAAGGTCAGATTGTTTCGTTGGAAAGAAAATGCAAAGAGGATGATCGCTTCTGCCGGTGGAATAAAGATGGCTGCAGTTCCTCTTGAATTGTTCGGTGAAGCAATTTTCAAAGTAATAGAACTCAATAAAAAATATATACCTCCTTATGGCTCCGGTGCTACCTTGTATATCAGGCCTCTTTTGTATGGAAGTGGTGCCGAAGTCGGTGTAAAGCCATCTTCAGAATATACATTTGTGGTATTCGTAACCCCTGTAGGACCATACTTCAAGGAAGGAGTAAAACCGGTCAATATGCTCATCTGCCGCGATGTTGACAGGGCAGCTCCACTGGGTACAGGTATTTATAAAGTCGGGGGCAATTATGCAGCCAGCCTGAGAGCTATTATTGCCGCACGTGAAGGTGGCTATTCCAACACGATATTTCTTGATGCTCTTGAGAAAAAATATATCGATGAATGTGGTCCTGCAAATTTCTTCGGGATTAAAGATAATACCTATGTTACACCAAAATCAATTTCAATTCTCAACTCTATAACAAATATGAGTCTTATTGAAATTGCCAAAAGTCTCGGAATGAAAACTGAGCGTCGTCAGGTCGCTGTGGAAGAACTTTCAACATTTACCGAAGCAGGAGCATGTGGTACCGCGGCAGTAATTAGCCCGATTGCCAAGATTTTTGACCCGGGCACCAATAAGGTATATGAGTATGGAAAAAATTGTGAAGCGGGGGCACAGACAATGAAGCTTTACAATAAGCTGGTTGCTATTCAGAGCGGCGAGGAACCTGATCCGTTTGGTTGGATTACGGTATTAGATTAGTCTGCATAAAAAGGATTGCTTCGTCGCCCTTCGGCAAGCTCAGGGCTCCTCGCAATGACCGCAAAATAAATATTTAAGAATTGAAGAATAGAGAGACAGGATATTCAAAAACACGACTCAGCGGCTCATATCTGACGCTTGTTATAAGTGTCTCCCTTGTGCTTTTCCTTCTTGGGATCCTGGGGCTCGTATTAATAAATGCAAGGGAGTTATCAGACTATTTTCGCGAGAGCCTTTCATTTTCTGTAATGCTCGATGATGATGCCAAAGAGGCTGACATAAGAATGTTACAGAAAGATCTCGATGCCAAACCTTACGTTAAGTCCACTGAATATGTCTCGAAGGATGAAGCTGCTTCCAAAATGAATGAGGAGCTTGGGGAGGATTTTATTAATTTCCTGGGAGATAATCCCCTGCCACCTTCAATTGATGTCTTTGTGTTTGCCGGCTTCACAAGTCCGGACAGTGTTGCAAAAATCGAAAAGTATATTCTTGAATATCCTTTCGTAAAAGAGGTTTTTGTCCCTGAGTCATTACTGTTCCTTATTAACGAAAATGTAGAAAAGATCAGCTTGTTTCTACTCATTATAAGTTCCTTCCTGTTTCTGATAGCCGTCACAATCATAAATAATACAATCCGGTTATCGATCCACTCGCGCAGGTTCATTATCAGAACGATGCAACTGGTTGGGGCAACCCGTGGGTTCATTAGGCGGCCTTTCCTTCTGCAAAGTGCATTTCACGGGCTGCTGGCAGCACTTCTCTCAATGACACTTCTTATGGGACTTCTCTATCTTATTGAAAAGGAATTTTTTATGATGTTTTCATTTGAAAGCACTAAACTGCTTTTCCTGCTGGGAGCATTATTAATTATTTCAGGAGTATTGATAAATATTATTTCAACATATTTTTCCGTTAACAGGTATCTGAGTATTTCTGAAGACAAACTTTATTATTGATAAAATATGAGCACAAAGAACGAGAATAAAGAGAAACTGAATTTTGCCCTTGGCCGCGAGAATTACAAACTGCTGGCAATCGGCTTCGGTATAATCGTAATTGGCTTCCTGCTTATGCTTGGTGGCAAATCAGATAGTCCAGACAAATTCAGCGAAGACATATTCAGCTTCAGGAGGATTACACTTGCTCCTATAGTTGTTCTGGCAGGATTTATTTTTGAGATCTGGGCAATAATGAAGAAACCGGGAAGAAGTGACTAGAGTGAACTAAAGTGCCTAAAGTGCCTAAAGTGCCTAGAGTGCCTAGAGTGACTGGAGTACTTAGGGTTTTAAGTACTTTAGGCACTCCAAACTTTAGTTCACTTTAGGCACTTCTTAAATTATAAATCAAAACAATGTGTCAGTATGAATTGGTTTGAAGCAATCGTTCTTGGTCTGATCCAGGGACTTACAGAGTTTTTACCTGTCAGTAGTTCGGGGCATCTTGAACTCGGAAAATACTTGTTTGGCATGGATCATGAAGCGAATTTTTATTTTTCAATTGCAGTTCATGGAGCTACTGTATTGAGCACCATAGTTGTTCTCTGGCAGGAAATAACACAGTTAGCTAAAGGATTTTTTAAGTTTCAGATGAATGAAGAGATGAATTATATACTGAAAATAATTGTCTCTATGATCCCTGTTGCAATTGCTGGGTTCTTTCTTACAGATATCGTTAAAAACTATTTCACCGGTGATATGATCGCCCTTGGCATTCAATTCATTGTAACAGCAGGAATCCTCGTACTTCCTTCATTTATTAAACCAAAAGAAAAACCCATAAGTTATTTTGATTCTTTTGTTATAGGCATTGCACAGGCTATTGCAGTGTTGCCTGCAATTTCCCGTTCAGGAGCAACTATTGCCACAGGGATGATGCTGGGCAATAAAAAATCTGATATTGCGAAGTTCTCATTTCTAATGGTTCTGATTCCGATAATTGGAGCTAATCTTATTGAAATGAGGTCTGGAGATTTCTCAACTGAAGGGACCTCAGTATTTGTAATATTGATCGGGTTTCTGACAGCGTTCGTTTCAGGTTACTTTGCCTGCAAATGGATGATAAATCTTGTTAAGAAAGGAAATCTTCTCTGGTTTGCCGTTTATTGCGTTGCTGTCGGAATTTTCTCAATTTTATTAGGATTAGATGTTATCTGAAAAATTATCAGTTTTTGAGGAGGGCCAGGTGCTTTTGTTTGATAAACCGATGTACTGGACATCATTCGATCTTGTAAGCAAAGTAAGAAACATACTCCGGAAAGCCACAGGTGTAAAAAAAATAAAAGTGGGTCATGCAGGCACACTCGATCCGCTTGCAAGTGGTTTAATGATAATATGTACCGGAAGGGCTACAAAAAAAATTGATGAGTTTCGAGATCTGGATAAAGAGTATTCTGCAACCATTCATCTGGGGGATACAACGCCTTCTTATGATCTTGAGACTGCTACTGATAAACATTATCCTACCGGTCATATTACTGAAGAACTAGTAAAGGAAGCTTTAAACGGATTTCTTGGTGAGCAGATGCAGCTGCCACCCATGTACAGCGCAAAACAGATAGATGGGAAACGGGCTTATGAATTTGCCAGGAAAGGCATAGATAAAGAACTTACCCCTGTAACTGTATTTTTCAGGGAAATTGATCTGATCTCTTTTGGGATGCCTGAAACAAAGATCAGGCTCGTATGCAGCAAGGGAACTTACATCAGATCTTTTGCCCGTGATTTCGGTGAGGCACTGCATAGCGGAGCATATTTATCGGCTCTTGAGAGAACTGCAATAGGCTCATTCCATGTGAGTAGTGCATATGGGCTGGAAAAATTTCAGGAATATGTTGAACAAATGAAACAAAAGTGATATTATTACGTATAAGGGATTCTGTAAATTACATTGACTATATATTTTATTTATGAAATTATCACAATTCAGGTATAACCTGCCTCAGGAACTTATTGCGCTCTATCCGACAGAAATCAGGGATGAGTCGAGATTATTGGTTGTTAACAAAAAGACGGGAGTGTTAGAGCATAAGGTCTTTAAAGATATTATTGATTATTTTCACGAGAACGATGTGCTGGTTTTTAATAATACCAAAGTTTTTCCGGCCCGGTTGTATGGAAATAAGGAGAAGACAGGTGCCGAAATAGAAGTCTTCTTACTCAGGGAGTTAAATCGCGAACAGCGGTTATGGGATGTACTGGTCGATCCGGCCAGGAAGATAAGGATCGGAAATAAGTTATATTTTGGCGAAGATGACCTTCTTGTTGCAGAAGTAATCGACAACACAACCTCACGAGGACGTACTCTGAGATTTTTATTCGACGGCTCATACGAGGAGTTCAAAGAGACACTGTATAGTCTGGGTGAAACACCACTGCCAAAGTTTATAAACCGTAAAGTTGAACCTGAAGACAGCGAAAGGTATCAGACCATTTTTGCCAAGCATGAAGGGGCTGTTGCTGCACCTACTGCCGGGTTACACTTCAGTCGTGAATTGCTAAAGAAACTTGAAATTGTCGGTGCGGAATTTGCGGAAATAACGCTTCATGTTGGTTTGGGAAACTTCAGAAGTGTTGATGTAGAGGATCTTACAAAACATAAAGTTGATTCAGAGCGAATTATTATAACCGACGAATGCGTAGATATAGTAAATAAAGCAAAGGACAATAAATACAAAATATGTGCTGTAGGAACAACTGTTGTCAGGACACTTGAAAGCTCTGTTTCAACAGACGGATACCTGAAGCCGTATGATGGCTGGACAAACAAGTTTATATTTCCTCCTTATGATTTTAAGGTTCCAGATATGATGATAAGTAATTTTCATCTTCCATATTCCACACTGCTCATGATGGTTTCGGCATTTGCAGGTTATGATCTGCTTTTTGATGCATATAAAACTGCTGTTAAGGAAAAATACAGGTTTGGCACGTATGGGGATGCAATGTTAATTATTTAGTCTTATTGTCGTGCGGTCGTGCGGTCGTGCGGTCTTGCGGTCCTGCAGTCCTGCGGTCCTGCAGTCCTGCGGTCTTGCGGTCTTGCGGTCTT
>JANNKF010000258.1:0-10397 GCA_031396165.1 Bacteroidales bacterium
ATCACGAAGTGGAAAAGTAATATCAGCCAAAGGAATAACAGACTGGAATGATCCGGAGATCCGTATCAGAACATATTTCAGTGTAGAAAAGACAGGAGATCTGAGTATATCAATCCGTGCAAGAGTCAATTCGGGGACTTCAAAGAATGAAGTAACTGTTGGCCTTGAAAAGAAATCATTTCAGGTTAAGAATGTAACATTTGATACAATTCATATAGGCACATTCAAAATCGAAAAACCAGGTTATCAATGGATTGAATTAAAGGGAATAAGCAAATCAGGATCTTCCTTTGCTGAGATTACCGATTTCATTATCAGCGGTCCCGCCACTGAAGGGAATGTAAATTTTGTAAAGGATGATTTTTATTTCGGACGACGTGGTCCGTCAGTTCATCTCCGGTACGAGATTCCGGCGGAGGCTTCTGACATTGTATGGTTCTATAATGAGATAACAATTCCGGATGGTAATGATGTGCCGGGTTCATATTATATGGCTAACGGCTTCAGCGACGGATATTTCGGAATGCAGTGCAATTCGGAAACCGAGCGAAGGATCCTGTTCTCTGTTTGGAGTCCGTACAAAACTGATAATCCTGGTGAGATCCCTGATGAATATAAGATAATTCTCCTTAAAAAAGGAGCAGATGTAATAACAAAAGAGTTTGGTAATGAGGGTTCCGGAGGACAGAGCTACAGGAAATATTTCTGGAAGACAGGAAATACATACCGTTTTCTGCTAAAAGGTGAGCCATCTGTCAATAATTCAACAGATTATACAGCTTACTTTTTTGCTCCGGAAACAGGAAAATGGGAACTGATTGCCAGTTTCAGAAGGCCAAAAACATATAACTACCTGAAAAACCTTTACTCTTTCCTTGAAAACTTTTTGCCGGAAACAGGTCCGCTGGAGAGAAAGGGAAATTACTCGAATCAATGGGTGTGTAACAAATATGGAAAGTGGACTGAACTCACAAATGTTATGTTCACAGCTGATGCCTCTGCCAGAAAAGAATCGCGGCTCGACTATTCCGGAGGTTCTGAAAATGGGATGTTCTTCCTGAGAAACTGCGGCTTCTTCAGCGATAAAACAAAAATGGATCAGATCTTTTCCAGACCTGTAACCGGAAAACATCCGGAGATAGATTTAACGGTGTTGGAATAATAATATGACAATGAAAACCGGTTCCTCTCTCTTTCTGCTTTTCTGGTGCATTCTCCAGGAAATTCATTGTCAATCTGTTACGTTCTCATCTGACCTGCCGCTGGTACTGATTACTACTAATGCCGGCGAGTCGATAAAAAATGAGCCGAAGATAACCGCCGACATGAAAATCATCAGTAATGGTACCGGTAACAGAAACCATTTGACTGATCCCGGAAATGTTTACTCAGGCAAAGTAGGTATTGAGATCCGGGGCAGATACTCTGCATCTCTACCACAAAAACCATATGGATTTGAAACAAGAGATGCGGCGGGAAATAATCTTGATATTTCAATCCTGGGCATGCCTGCGGAAAACGACTGGGTGCTGCTGGCAAATTATAATGACAAAACATTTCTGAGAAATATTCTTGCCTTTGAAATTTTCAGAAAAATGGGTAATTATTCCCCGCGGATGAGATTTTGTGAGGTGATCCTTAACGATGATTATAAAGGTATCTACCTTCTGGGTGAAAAGATCAAACAAGACAGTGGTAGAGTTGATATTGCAAAACTTAAACCTGAAGATAACACCGGAGATGATCTTACAGGTGGTTACATAATCAAGAACGACTATTTTACTACGGCAGACAGTTGGATGAGTAACTTTTCACCCATCAATAAATCCGGAGCAAAGGTTTATTTTGTTTATCACGACCCTCAGACAGACGAGTTGTCATTTCTTCAAAAAACTTATATACAGGGATATATAAATACATTGGAGACTATTCTCTATAGCCAGGATTACAGGGCCCGTGTTCTGGGATACAAATCTTATATCAACATCAAATCATTTGCCGACTATTTCATCCTTGGCGAGATATCAAGAAATGTGGATGCATATAAAAAGAGCAGGTTCTATTTCAAAAATAAAGAGAGTATTGATGGATTACTGCATTCAGGTCCGCCATGGGATTTCGACTGGGCTTTCAGAAATCTTAAAGAAAACTGCTTACATATGAATAAGCTTGATGGATCAGGATGGGCCTATAAAATAAATGAGTGCATGTCATCACCTGTACCTCCATCATGGGAAGTGAGAATGATTCAGGATCCCGAATTTTCGAATCTGTTAAATACCCGCTATTACGAACTTCGAAATACAATACTGAGTAAAATCGAACTGGAAAAAACGATAGATTCCGTGGCATTACTTCTGGATGAGGCTCAGGTCCGTCATTTCCAGAAATGGAATGTTCTCGGAATAAATGCCGGTACTCCTGAATACGGTATTCAACCTCTGACTTATGGCGGGGAGATAGAAAAGTTCAAAGCCTGGTTAACCACCCGGCTTACCTGGCTTGATTCAAATATGGAGGGATTTGCAACATCCATCTATGAGAATGAAAAACAAATCCATTGCAGGGTATTCCCAAATCCGGCAAGTGCTATGCTCTTTATTGAATCAGACAATGAAATCAATAAAATTACTTTCTTCAATGCTTCAGGATCTGTTGTGAAAGAAATAACGGAAGTCCACGATAAATCTGTAAATCTTAACATAGCTTACTTCCATAAAGGAGTGTATGTAGTTAAAATTCAGTTTAGCAATGGTGAAACTGAAACTGTGAAAGTGATAAAGAATTAATTGATTTAAGTACTAATGACAACATTTCATATGTACTTCATTATGTATTATTTATGAAAATGCAAAATATTATGGTCTTTGATTTTTTGATGAAATAACTGAAGATAAATCGTACAGGATGAAGGGGATCCCTCGCTGCGCTTCGGGATGACAACGTGCTTTTGAGTATTAGGGGAAAAAAGTGGCGATTCGAAAGGTTAATTGACCATTTATCCAGAATTTTTTATCGAATCGCCACTTTTTTCCCATAGTGACCCTGTAAAGTCCTGTCATCCTGAGTCCGCCGGTTGGCGGGCGAAGGATCCCCGAGGTGCAGCAGGAAGTTGTCATAATACTTGGTATGCAAAATTGTATAGGGACTTGGGATGACAGGTCACTGAAGGTTTAAATGGTCGATATGTAACTGATATTTAATTTTTTTGTAATCCAATCTATCTATTTATGCGAAAATTAATTTATCTGATCCTCTTCTTTCTGCCTCAGGGTCTTTCAGCCCAGCAGGATAATGCCCCTGTTGCCGGGATAAGCGACAAAAGGGTAGAAGTATACGGATTAAAAAATGCCCGTGTAATAGTTGACTTTCAGACAACTCTCGAGAAAACTGATATTCTTATTAAAGACGGAAGAATTGAAGCTGTAGGCTCAAACCTTGTTTTTCCAAAAGGGACAATTGTTTATGATCTGTCCGGAAAAACAGTATATCCTTCATTTATTGATGTATATGCAGCTAATTATGGTGTTAAGGTTGTAGCAACAGGTGCTGATGCGAATCCATATGCTGCCTTTATGGCTCCTGCACCGGGAGGCAGGGCTGGTGCTCAGGCAACTACCCCTGAGGCACGTACTGCTGATTACTGGAATGACGGGATCAATGCCTCCTTCAATGTTTCTGATGAATTCATTCCAGATACCAAAACTGCTGGGGAATACCGACAGGCAGGCTTTGGCGCAGTTGTATCGTTCAAGGCAGAGGGAATTGTCCGGGGCACTTCGGCCCTGGTCAGTACCGGCGATGGTAAAGCAAACAATATACTTCTGAAAAATAAAGTATCTGCTAACTATTCAATTTCACGGGGCCGTTCTGCTGATATGTATCCCGCGGCTCAATTTGGAATTATTGCTTTGCTGAGGCAGGTAAATTATGATGCTCAATGGTACAAGCAATTGACTCCCGGACACTTTCATGATAAAGGTCTTGAGGCATATTCATCCAACCTCACTCTGCCACAGATTTTCGAAGTATCTTCAAAACTTGAGATCCTGCGTGCCGATAAAATAGGAAAGGAATTTGGTATTAACTATATAATAAAAGGTGGTGGCGATGAGTACCAGACCATAATAGATATCAGGAAAGCAGGAAATAAACTTATTATTCCTGTAAACTTTCCCGAAGCTCCGGACGTAAAAGATCCATTTGATGCAGCTTCAGTAACATATTCTACACTCAAACACTATGAAATGGCCCCTGCAAACCTTTCAAAAGTCTCCGGAGCCGGCCTCACTTTTGCAATAACATCATCAGATTTAAGACAACGTACTTCGTTCCTTACAAATCTGAGAAAAGCTGTCAAATATGGATTGCCTGAAAATGAGGCGCTTAAAGCACTAACTATTACTCCTGCAGCTTACATCGGAGCTTCTGACCTGGTAGGTGCTGTCAGGAAGAACATGCTGGCAAATCTGCTTGTAACTTCAGGTAATATTTTCTCTGATGAATGTGTGGTTTACGAAAACTGGGTGCAGGGCGTCCCTTACAGATTTGTTGATTTGAGGATCAGAGATATAAGGGGAACTTATATGTTGAAAATTGATACTGCCGTTTATAAAATGATCCTTTCGGGTACATTTGATAAACCAACCATCAAACTTATGCTTGATTCAACAGAAGTTAGAGGTGCCACGTTTACCCTTGATAAAGATCTTGTCAGTTTAAGTTTTGACAGGGCGAGACAGAAATTCAGACTTTCGGGTTATATAAACGAAAAAAATATTGAAGGAAAAGGTCAGCTTGATAATGGTAAATGGCTGAGCTGGAAAGCTACCTGGACAGATGCAAAGACAGAAGCCGACAGCCGGCAGAGAAGAACAACACCCGTATCTGAAATCGGGAAAGTTATTTACCCGTTTACTGCATACGGAAGCACTGAATTGCCTGTACAGGAGGATGTTCTTTTCAAAAATGCTACTGTATGGACAAGTGAAAAAGAAGGTAAGCTCCTAAATACTGATCTCCTTATACAGAAAGGTAAGATTGTAAAAATCGGAAATAATCTTTCTGCCCCTGAGGGCATTACAATTATTGATGCTGCAGGCAAACATATTACACCAGGCCTTATTGATGAACATTCCCACATTGCACTTGATGCCACTAATGAGATGGGACAGGCCATTACTTCTGAAGTGAGGGCAGGTGAAGTAATAGACCCTGAAGATCAAAGTATTTACAGACAATTATCAGGCGGTGTTACAACTACACATTTACTTCATGGTTCTGCAAATCCTATCGGTGGTCAATCAATTCTTATAAAACAGCGCTGGGGACACAACGCTGAGGAGCTTAAAGTAGAGAACCAGGTCGGATTTCTGAAACATGCTCTCGGAGAAAATGTCAAGCGCTCTACAGGTCGTTATCCGAATTCAAGGATGGGAACGGAGCAGATAATCCGTGATGCTTACCAGCGAGCAGTTGATTATAATAAAGAGTGGAAGACATGGAACGCTCTGAAACCGGCCGACAGGGCAGGGAAAATTCCGCCACGACGAGATCTTGAACTTGATGCTATTGTCGATGTTCTTGAAAAAAGAAGTTTCATTGAATGTCATACTTATGTTCAGTCTGAGGGAACAATGATAATGAATCTTGCTCAGGATTTCGGTGTAAAAGTTAATTCTCTTATCCATTTCAATGAGGCATATAAGATTGCAGACCAGATACTTGAACATGGTGCAAGTGCTTCAGTCTTCTCCGACTGGTGGGATTATAAATATGAAGTATATGAAGGTATAGCATATAATGCTGCTATGCTGATCAGACAGGGTGTGCTTACCTGCATCCATTCAGATGATGCTGAAATGGGAAGACGACTCAATCAGGAAGCGGGCAAAATAATGATGTATGGCGGTATCTCTGAAACCGAAGCATTAAAACTCATTACAATCAATCCCGCAATTATGCTTCATCTTTCCGACCGCACAGGAAGTATTAAAGTCGGAAAGGATGCTGATCTTGTACTGTGGACAGACTATCCGCTTTCAGTTTATGCAAGGGCATCAAAAACAATGGTCGATGGTACTTTCTATTTTGATGAGGAAAAAGATGCAAAAATGAAGGAACAGATCGACACAGATCGCAACAGGATTATTGCTAATATTTTAAAGGAAACACAACTGCCTTCAGGTACTAACTTCCCAACTATGCCAAGACGATGAAAAATAAATTATATATGTCATTATTACTGATAGTTACATTCTTAATAAATGTAACTGCCCAGAGCCCGGTAGTAGCACCGGCACAGAAAAAAGCTGTCATGCTTGTCGGTGGAACTATTCATACAGGAACAGGTGAAGTGATTGAGAAAGGAACCATAGTTTTTGTGGCAGGTAAAATTACAGCCATAGGTAAATCGACCGATATTGCAACAGACAAATCAGCATACGAAGTAATTGATGTGACTGGTAAACAGATCTATCCCGGCCTGATTTTCCCCAACACAAGTATTGGTCTGGTAGAAATAGGAAGCGGAGTTGAAGTTGCCACAGACAACAGGGAGTTGGGAGATCTGAATCCGAATGTGAGAGCTATTGCGGCTTATAATACCGATTCTCATGTTATTCCAGTCATAAGATCCAATGGAATTCTGCTTGCTCAGATTGTTCCTGTCGGAACACTTCTTCCGGGTACCTCAAGCGTCGTTCAGCTCGATGCCTGGAACTGGGAAGATGCTGCCTATAAAACAGATAACGGAATTCAGATGGGCTGGCCAAGGAAAAGTGCTGCCGGTGGCAGGGGCGGAGGTTCTTATGCCCAGCTTGCAATGGCAGGTGCTGGCAATTATGATAAAAATGTTGATGCTCTCGAAAAAATATTCACAGATGCAGTCGCCTATGCTGCTACCATCGATCCATTGGACCGGAATCTGCGACTTGAAGCCTTGAAGGGATTGTTTGACGGAACGAAAACCCTATTTATTAGTTCCACGGAACCAAAAGGAATTATCGCAGCAGTATCTTTTGGTAAAAGATATGGAGTAAAAAAGATGGTTCTTGCCGGCGCTGATGAATCAGCATGGCTTGTTAAGGACTTTCTGAGGGATAATAATATTCCGGTATTACTGGCCGACCCATTAAGTGTGCCAAAATACGATTTCAGCGATACCAGGCTCACCTTCAAGCTTGCTGCAATGTTTAAGAAAGAGGGAGTACTGGTTGGACTCACCTATTCAAAACAAGCATACGGAAATCTTCCCTTTGCTGCAGGTCAGACAGTTGCATACGGTCTTACAAAGGAGGAAGCACTACAGACTGTTACTCTTAATACTGCAAAAATTCTGGGCATTGACGATAAAACCGGCTCACTTGAGGTAGGGAAAGATGCCAATATTGTTGTCTCAACAGGGGATCTCCTCGACATGGCTACAAATAATGTAGAGATGGCCTTTATAACAGGGAGAAGTATCAGTCTCGATAACAAACACAAACAGCTTTACAGACGTTTCGAAGCTAAATATGAAAAAATGAAATAGTATTATCTTTCCCGCAGATCCCGCAGATTTACGCTGATTTATTCTGTGCAGATCAGCGTGATCAGCAGGAAATTCTTAAATCTAAAATGAAAATTATTTTTCTCGGTCCTGCACATCCTTACAGAGGCGGTCCTGCCACTTTCAGTGACCGTCTTGCCCGTCAGTTTGTCGATGAAGGACATTCTGCTGAAATAATTACTTTCCGGCTGCAGTACCCGCGTTTGCTGTTCCCGGGGAAAACACAATATACAAACAGCCCTCCGCCTGAGGGTATAAAAATTATACGTCTTCTAAATTCTGTAAATCCGTTAAACTGGGTTCTTACAGGGTTTAAAATAAAAAGGGAAAAGCCTGATATCCTTCTTCTCAGGTTTTGGCTTCCCTTCATGGGACCATCACTGGGCACTGTTGCAAGAATAGTACGGTCGAACCGGAAAACCAAAGTGATATGCATCTTTGATAATGTTATTCCTCACGAAAAGAGGCCTGGTGATAAGATATTTACCAAATATTTTACTGGAGGAATTGATGGAGCAATAGTGATGTCTCAGTCAGTGTATGATGATTTGAAACTTTTCCGTAGCAATATCCCTGTGAAACTCTCTCCGCACCCTTTATTTGATAATTATGGAGATAAGGTAAGCAGACAGCATGCACTTCAGGCACTGAATCTGGCTGAAGAAAATTCATACATTCTGTTTTTTGGCTTTATCAGGGCATATAAAGGTCTTGATCTGCTTATTAAGGCATTTTCAGATAAAAGACTCAGAAATAAAAAACTCAAACTCATTGTTGCCGGTGAGTTTTATGAAGATGATACTCTTTATCGCGAACTGGTAAAGGGAGCGGGTCTTGAAGAGGACGTATTATTTTTCGATCATTTCATTAAAGATGAAGAAGTTCCGTTTTTCTTCAGTGTTGCAGATCTGGTAGTTCAACCCTATAAATCGGCTACCCAGAGCGGAGTTACACAAATCGCTTTTCATTATGAAAAGCCTATGCTCGTTACCGATGTGGGTGGTTTAAAGGAGATAGTTCCCGATGGCAGATGTGGTTATGTGGTAAAACCCGATCCGGAGTCGATTGCAGAAGCCATTATTGATTATTTCGAAAACAACCGAAAAGAACTTTTTACCGAAGGAGTCATTAAGGAAAAGGAAAAGTTTTCGTGGGATAAGATGACAGCAGCAATAGGTGATGTGTATCACAGATTAACCTTATCCTTTATCAGATAATTATTTCTCTCCGATGAATTTCTGTTCACAAGTTCACCAAGAAATCCTGTAAGAAACAGGAAGGAGCCGATAATCATTGCAGTGAGCCCAAGGAAAAAATAGGGGCTATCGGCAACAAGTGGAGCCCGAAGGTTTTGAGCAACAAATACTAGTTTTCTGATGCCAAGATATCCTGCCATCGAAAGTCCAATAAGAAACATAATTGTTCCCAATGAGCCGAAAAGATGCATCGGACTATTTCCGAACCTGGTAATGAAACCTATTGTCAGCAGATCGAGATATCCCTTCACAAACCTGTCGAGACCATACTTGGTAACACCGTATTTCCGGGCTCTGTGTTCGACAATCTTCTCACCTATGTTTCTGAATCCTGCCTCTTTTGCCAGCATGGGGATATATCTGTGCATTTCCCCATAAACCTCGATACTCTTTATTACTTCAGTCCGGTAGGCTTTTAGTCCGCAATTGAAGTCGTGCAATTTGATTCCCGACGACATTCTGGCAGTCCCATTATAAAATTTACTTGTGGTGCGTTTTATAAAAGGATCATATCTTTTTTTCTTCCATCCTGAAACAAGGTCAAAGCCATCTTCCCTGATCATTTTTACCAGTCCGGGTATCTCATCCGGACTGTCCTGAAGATCAGCATCCATAGTAATAACTACCTCACCCGATGCCTGGATAAAACCGGTATGAAGTGCAGCCGCTTTTCCATAGTTTCGTCTGAACCGGAATCCCTTTACAAAAGGATTTTTTCCGGCTGTGGTTTTGATCTTTTCCCAGGATGAATCGGAACTTCCGTCATCAATCAGAATAATTTCAAAAGAGATACTGTTAGAAACACATACACGGGTAATCCAATCAGATAATTCCTGAATCGATTCCTCCTCATTATATAAAGGTATTACTAACGAAAGATCCATCAGGATTTTAATCAGATTAGTTTTGCGGTGTTTCAATAAGAGGGTTGCCTTCTTTTCTGATAAAAATACTTATCAGTAAGGATATTATAGTACCCCAGATCATACTAATCACAAAGCCCCAGATTGACATTATCGCAGGTTTCATTAATTTCGCAGAGAAAGCAAGCCCTGCATCTATTTGTTCCTGAGTGAGTCCCTTGTCAACCATACCCTGTTCTGTTACAGCCATTTGTTTTGCAACCAGTCCCGGATCGATTATTGTAAACAGAACATAACTGAAAACAGCTGATATTAATGAATAATAGAGGATAATTACCACTCCGGCCCCAACCGCCTGACCATACGTTATCTGTCCATGCATGGAATTGTCACGGAATGATTTAAGAAGAAAAAAGAGAAGTGCAATTTGAACAACAATGAATATGTAACCCTGTGTTGGATTTAGGGTCAGATCCATAAAATACATTACGAGCGAATACATGATTCCTACAAGACCTAAAATAAGGCCATTGGTTAAATTTGCTTTCCAGGGATTAACTTTTTCTTCCATGATGTTTTTTTTAATAGAGTGGTTTGGTTACTTGATTGACAACAAATATAATGTAAAAATAGAAAAGCATGTTTATCATAAAATGGAATTATTATTTTGGATGGTACTTAATTTGTTGTATTTTTGAGCGGGGTAAGTCTTATACGACCAGCTCCTGC
>JANNKF010000464.1:0-11878 GCA_031396165.1 Bacteroidales bacterium
CGGAAAGACTTGTCCCGGCAGCACGGAATGTAACAGGTATTGCCAGTTCAGTGCAGTTCCTGAGAATGAGTGATACTTCTCTTTCATCTGATGCCCTGATAACCATTTTCGGGATTAGTCTGTAGAAACTGGCATCTGTTCCGTAAGCAAGAGTGTGCAGAGCATCATGAAAAATCCTTCTTTTGTCGATAGTTCCTGATATCCTGTCAAAGAGTATTTGGTACTTTCCTGTCAGCATCCTGCAAAATAATGAATTATGGCACAATGTAGTTCAATTGTAATTATTTTACCCGATAGTCATTATTTAATTCTCATGGAACAATACCGGCCTCCGGTTGTTTAACAATTACCAAACGAGATTGATTTATATGGAGGATCTGGCGTCATTAAAAAGTAATATGAGTATCGGCAATTATGAATATTAATTTTTCTGTGCTTGAAAATCAATTATTTGCCCCAACCCTAAAGGGAGTAATTGATTTTCTTCGCACCCTTTAGGGTAAGGGGCTTACGAAGAAAATCAATGGGTCTTAATGCGTGATTCCTGATACTCACAAAAAGTACTTTAAAATTTATTTACAATTTACACAAAAACTTAAAAAAGAAAAGCTATGAGTAAACATTATGCAAATGCGAAATGGGAAGGAACCCTGGTGAAAGGGAAAGGAAAGTACACTCTGAAAACGAGCGGATACGAGGGCAGTCTGAAATTTTCATCACGTTTTGAAGACGATAAAACAGCATCTAGCCCTGAGGAGCTGATAGGAGCAGCTCTTGCAGGTTGTTATTCGATGGCACTCGCACATGCACTTGATCAGGCAGGTAGTACTCCGGAGAAAATTGAGACTTCAGCCGAGGTTACCCTGGATAAAACGGGAGATGGATTTTCAATAACAGGGATTCTATTGAAGACAAGCGGGAAGGTGAAAGGGGTGGATAAAGCTAAATTTCTCCAGATAGCTGAAAAGACAAAAGAGGGATGTCCAGTCTCCCGGGTACTTACCGGAACTAAGATCACTTTGCAGGCAGATCTTGTTTAGAGGTCTACAATATAAAGTACTGTCATTTACATAGAGTGTAATCTATCGGAATTCGGGTTATCGATCGTTTCATAACACAATTTTTGTTAATTTTGGCATCATTAAAATTTAATGCCTGTGTTTTATTATGGATGCCAATCCCGAACCGGTATATTCAAGAAATGTAGTTGAATTTGTGGCAGTTGCTAATGAATTCTGTAAGTATACCGAACATGCTTCCGAACTTAAGGGAGATGAATTGCTCAGAATATTTCAGCGGATTCTTCCCCTGATGTATCTGAAAGCCTCTCTATTGCCTAAACTCGATCCTTTTTTTGAAGATGGGAATGAGAAGTTTGTCACAGAAGCCGACTGGGTAAAAATTCATGAGACATTCAGAGAAAAATTCGGCACAGCTGACGATTATCTTGAGGTTTTTGATGAAAAAATGAAAGATTCTGAAGGCCCTGTCATATCATCAATATCTGAGAACATGGCCGATATCTATCAGGATCTGAAAGATTTTCTGCTTCTTTATCAAACAGGCACGAACGAAGTGATGAATGATGCTGTATGGGAATGCAGACTCAACTATGAAACCTTTTGGGGTCAGAAACTTGTTAATTCCATGAGAGCAATACATAAGTTCATTTATTCCGGTGAAGAAATAGGTAAAATTGATGATGAGAATATCGAAAGGGATGAAAGCCGCAATACTGCCGACTGGTTTATTTCAAGAAGACAAAAGGATATTAGAGGCTATGGAGAATAATAATTATCAGGAGAATATTACTGTAGAAGAACTTGCGGAATGTGAGCTCTCGTGGTTCAAGCATGAATTGATTCTGGTCGACGATCTTAAGACCTTTTATGAAGTTTTCCCGAGGTTGCTCGGCCATGATCTTCTTGGCTTTGATACGGAAACAAAACCTACTTTTAAGAAAGGAAGAAGACATCAGGTTTCACTTATTCAGCTTTCAACCGGCGATCTGGCTTGTCTCTTCAGAATCAATAAGATAGGGATCCCGGATGAGATGATAAAGTTATTATCTGATCCTTCTGTCATAAAAGCCGGGGTGGCAGTTCACGACGACATAAAATTTCTCTCCGGGGTAAAACGTTTTACTCCAAATGGTTTTGTTGATCTTCAGAACTTTGTTAAGGATTTTGGCATTCAGAGTTCCGGACTGAAAAAGCTTACCGGAATAATTCTCGGCTTCAGGATATCCAAGCGTCAACAGGTAACAGACTGGGAAGCAGAGCACCTTTCGGAAGCCCAGCAGATCTATGCGGCAACCGATGCCTGGGTTTGTCATCAGATCTACAGGAAGCTGACCGAAGGCTGAAGACAGAAGACCGAAGACAGAAGACAGAAGACGGAAGTCCGAAGACAGAAGACCGAAGACGGAAGACCGAAGACGGAAGACCGAAGTAATTTATCATAATCCTGTCGCCTGACGCCCGACGCCTGATGCCTGACGCCTTCCCGATAGCTATCGGGAGCCCGACGCCTGACGCCTCTAATTATTAGTAAATTTGTCATAAACAGAAATATATCGTGGAACGAACAAAAATAGTCCTTAAATCGGGTAAAGAACAATCGCTGAGAAGATTACATCCATGGGTTTTCTCAGGTGCAATCAAAAAAACATATGGAAATCCTGTTGAAGGCGATCTGGTTGATGTTTACGATAATCATGATACATTTCTTGGAACAGGACATTATGCACCCAGTTCAATAGCTGTAAGAATCCTCTCATTTGAACAGATAAACCCCGATATAAGTTTTTTCAGACAGAAAATTGAAAAAGCAATTGCATACAGGAAATCAATTGGAATATCAGACAATCCACAGATGAATGTTTACCGGCTTATACATGGTGAAGGTGATGGTCTGCCTGGGTTAATAATTGATTACTATAATGGTGTTGCTGTCATGCAGATGCACTCTGTCGGCTTTTACAGGATAAGAAAAGAGATTACATCAATACTTGTAGATCTGTTGAATGATAAGCTGGTTGCAGTCTATGATAAAAGTGAGGGTACTATTCCGCACATGTCGGATGTTACCGGGGTTAATGAATTCCTTTATGGCAATTCCGGTCCCGCGACAGTCACGGAGAACGGCTATCAATTCAAAATAGACTGGACAACAGGACAGAAAACAGGTTTCTTTATTGACCAGAGAGATAACAGGAAACTTCTTGAAAAATATTCGGAGGGGAAAAATGTTCTCAACATGTTTGGTTATACCGGAGCTTTTTCAGTTTATGCCATGAAAAATGCTGCATTGGTACACACTGTCGATAGTTCTTTTCCTGCTATTGAACTCGCGAATGAGAATATCAGGCTAAACTATGGTGAGGATAAAAGGCATGAATCATTCCAGGTTGATGCCTTCGAATATCTTAATAATATTAAGGATCAGTATGATGTTATTGTACTCGATCCACCTGCATTTGCAAAGCATAATAATGTTCTTGCTAATGCACTCCAGGGGTACAAGAGACTTAATATCAAGGCAATTGAACAGGTTAAGCCAGGTGGTATTATTTTCACATTTTCATGTTCTCAGGTAGTTTCAAAGGAGAATTTTCGGAAATCCGTATTCGCTGCAGCGGCAAATACCGGAAGGAGTGTGAGGATCTTACATCAGATGAGTCAGCCACCCGACCACCCTGTAAATATTTATCACCCCGAAAGCGAGTACCTGAAAGGATTGGTGATTTACGTGGAATAATTTGAAAATTTGAGAATTTGAGAATTTGAAAATGATTTTTATACTGAATCTCAACTTCACACCGTTGCACCGTTGCACCGTTACACCATTAATAAACTATGAGTACTGACAGAAATATTTTACTTGTTGCTAAGAAACTCGGTCTGCACGACTGGCAGGTGGAAAATACTATAAGATTAATGGATGGCGGAGCTACAATTCCCTTCATAAGCAGGTATAGAAAAGAGATGACCGGTAGTCTTGATGAAGTGCAGCTGATGAATATTAAGGACGAGTATAGTCGTCTAAAAGAACTTGATGCACGTAAGGAAGCTGTAATAAAGTCAATTGAAGAACAAGAGAAAATGACTCCTGAACTCAGAAAGAAGATCGATACAGCTATAACTATGGCTGAATTGGAGGATATTTATCTCCCTTTCAAACCAAAACGCCGAACCAGGGCCACTATTGCCAGGGAAAAGGGTCTCGAACCGCTTGCAGTTCTGATTATGGAGCAGCGCGAGAATGATCCGTCATCCAAAGCCGAAGGTTTTCTGAATGATGAAGTGACTACAGTAGAAGATGCAATTGCAGGAGCTTCTGATATTATTGCAGAATGGGTAAGTGAAGATGAGAATGCAAGAAAGCAGATGCGGTATCTTTATGAAAAGGAGGCGGTTATCTATTCAAAAGCTGTAAAGGGAAAAGAAGCAGAAGGTATAAAATACAGCGATTATTACGACTGGTCTGAACCATTAAAAAAATGTCCGTCTCATCGTCTTCTGGCAATGAGAAGAGGAGAGGAAGAAGGATTTTTAAGATTATCAGTTGAACCTGTTGAAGAGAACGCTATCGATATGCTGGACACAATTTTCATTAAGGGAAGAACAACTTCTTCTGATATTGTGAAAGATGCAGTGAAGGATAGCTGGAAGAGGCTTCTCTCATCATCGATGGAAACGGAATTCAGAAATTTATCAAAGGAAAAAGCAGATATTGAGGCAATTAATGTCTTCGCAGAAAACCTTCGTCAGCTTCTACTTGGCTCACCCCTGGGTGAAAAAAACGTTCTCGCCATCGACCCGGGTTTCAGAAGTGGCTGTAAGGTGGTCTGTCTCGACCGGCAGGGAAATCTCATCCACAATGAGACGATCTATCCGCATCCGCCACAGAATGAGACTGCATTGTCGATAAAAAAGATCCTGACACTTGTTAACGCATATAAGATAGAGGCAATTGCTATCGGTAACGGTACTGCCAGTCGCGAGACAGAAGATTTTATCAAATGGGTGAAGTTCGAGAATGACATCCAGGTTTTTGTTGTCAGTGAGGCTGGTGCATCAATCTATTCCGCATCCAAAATTGCCCGTGAGGAATTTCCTGAATATGATGTGACTGTGAGGGGATCAGTCTCAATCGGCCGAAGATTAATGGATCCTCTGGCAGAACTTGTAAAACTCGATCCCAAGTCAATTGGAGTAGGGCAATATCAGCATGATGTTGATCAGCAGAAACTGCAGAAATCGCTCGATGATGTTGTTATGAGCTGTGTGAATGCTGTTGGGGTTGAGGTTAATACAGCCAGTAAACACTTACTCACCTATGTTTCAGGACTGGGACCACAGCTGGCGCAGAATATTATAGACTACCGCTCCGGGAACGGGCCATTCAAATCGCGGAAGGAACTCATGAAAGTAAAGAGAATGGGAGAGAAGGCATTCGAACAGAGTGCCGGGTTCCTGAGGATAAGGAATGCACAGAATCCACTCGATTCAAGTGCGGTGCATCCCGAAAGTTACCCGGTAGTGGAGAAGATGGCTAAGGATCTGGGCTGTAATGTCAATGAGCTGATAACTGAGGAGGCTAAAAGAAAAGAAATAAAACTCGAAAAATATGTAACTCCGGTTACAGGTCTGCCTACATTGAAGGATATTATGGATGAGCTTGCAAAACCTGGTCGCGATCCACGATCGAAGATAAAAGAGTTCAGTTTTGCTGATGTGCATACTATGGAAGATCTGATTCCTGGAATGGTTGTTCCTGGAATTGTAACAAATATTACAAAATTCGGTGCTTTTGTTGATATCGGTATAAAGCAGGATGGCCTGGTACATGTTTCAAACCTGAGTAAGAATTATATAACCGATCCTTCAACTGTTGTGAAGTTGCATCAGCATGTAATTGTTAAAGTACTGGCTGTGGATATTGAAAGAAAACGGGTACAGCTATCGATGAAAGACATTGAAACAAAAAAAACATAATTTTGTAATTGTGTAGTGAATGGTCGCGACCATTCACTGAATATAATAATCATAACCGTTTCCGAGGCATTATTGATAGTTTATAAACAAAAACCTATGAAAAAATACAATTTTCTGATCTCAGCATTACTAGCCGTATTGCTCTTCTCATGCAATAATCAGCCTGCGATAAAAGCTCCTGTTGCGGATAAAATCCCTTACGAAATTTTTGACAAACGCGTTGATAACTATTTCTGGATGCGCCTGAGTGATGAACAGAAGAATGACTCAACACCCGATGAACAGACAACAAAAGTTCTCACCTACCTGAATGCTGAGAATGCATATTCTAAAGCTGTTCTTGAAAGTCAACAGGAGCTTCAGAAGAAAGTCTATGACGAAATAGTCGGGAGGTTTAAGAAAGATGATGCTTCAGTGCCATACTTCAAAAACGGATACTACTATTATAATAAGTACTCTGAAGGAACGGAATATCCGGTTTATTACCGGAAGAAAGGCTCGCTGGATGCTCCCGAAGAGATACTTCTTGATGTTAACAAACTTGCGGAAGGGAAGGATTATTGCTCTGTTAGCGGTTTAACAGTAAGCCGTGATAATAAGATCCTTACGTATGGAACAGATTTTATAAGCCGTCGCAAATATACTCTCAATTTCCTTGATCTTGAATCAGGTTCGCTCCTAAAGGACAAAATAGAGAATACAACAGGTCAGTCTCTTTGGGCAGCCGACAATAAGACCGTTTTCTACGTTACCAAAGACCAGGAAACTCTTAGGGCAGATAAAATCATTAAACACAAGCTTGGTACACCAGCCGTTGATGATAAGACTGTTTATTTCGAGGCTGATGAAACATATAATGTTTATCTGTCGGAAACAAAAAGTGAGAAATTTATAATAATAAATTCCTCACAAACTCTTGCATCCGAATGCCGTTACCTCGATGCTTCAAAGCCTGATGGCGATTTTAAAATATTTGAACCAAGAAAAATAAACCACGAATATGCAATCGATCATCTTGGTAATGAGTTCTTTATAAGAACAAATGTGGACAGTTCATCAAATTTTAAATTGATGAAAACGCCGGAGGCAAAAACTCTTAAGGAAAACTGGTCCGATGTAATTCCGCACAGTAGTGATGTGCTCTTTGAAAACTTTGAACTATTTGATAACTATTTGGTTGCAGAGGAACGGATCAAGGGATTGAGTAATCTGAGGATCATAGACATAAAGGATGACAAGGACCATTACCTCGATTTCGGCGAGGAAGCATATACCTCCGGAATTAACTATAATCCTGATCCGAAAACAGATATTCTTCGTTATAGTTACTCATCACTCACCACTCCTAATTCGGTAATCGACTATAACATGGTTACAAAGGAAAAGAAAGTGATGAAAGAGGATGCAGTGCTAGGTGGGTTCGATAAGAATAATTACGAGTCAAAAAGAATCTGGGCCAAAGCCACAGACGGGACCATGGTTCCGGTATCTCTGGTTTATAAAAAAGGATTTGTTAAAGATGGAAAATCACCTTTGTTATTATATGCTTACGGATCTTATGGCTCATCAACTGATCCTGGTTTCCGTTCATCTATCCTGAGCCTTCTCGACCGGGGCTTTGTCTATGCTTTGGCTCATGTGCGTGGAGGAAGTGAAATGGGACGGTACTGGTACGAAGATGGTAAGCTTCTGAAGAAGATAAATACTTTTACAGACTTTAACGACTGTGCACAATTCCTTGTTGATGAGAAATATACAAGCAAAGAGAAGCTGTTTGCAATGGGAGGAAGCGCAGGCGGATTACTGGTGGGTGCTATATTGAACATGCGTCCCGACTTGTATAAAGGGGTAATTGCCGCCGTCCCATTCGTAGATGTGGTTTCAACTATGCTCGATGAAACTATTCCCCTCACAACGTTTGAATGGGATGAATGGGGCGATCCAAAGAAGAAAGAATATTATAACTATATGCTTTCTTATTCACCCTACGATCAGGTTAAGGCCATGGATTATCCAAATGTAATTGTAACAACAGGTTTCTGGGATTCACAGGTACAGTACTGGGAACCTGCAAAATGGGTCGCAAAACTCAGAGATCTGAAAACCGATAAGAACCTGCTGGTAATGGACTGTAATATGGTTGTCGGACATGGAGGAGCATCAGGTAGGTTTGAGCGGTACAGGATCACTGCAATGGAATACGCCTTTATTATGAATCTCGTTGGAATAAAAGAATAAGTTACTGCTATTATTTATGAGAAAAATATATCTGCTTACCCTGTTAGTTCTGGTTTCAGTCGCCTCTTGTAAAAAGGAAAATTACGAACTATTGATTGAAGCCGAGAGTTTCAATGATAAAGGTGGATGGGTTGTCGATCCGCAATTCGTTGAACAGATGGGCTCACCATACCTGCTGGCTCATGGGCTAGGTGTTCCCGTAACTAACGCATCTGCGGAAATCACACTCCCCTCGGTCGGGAAATACAATGTGTGGGTGCGTACCAGAAACTGGGCTCCGGGCAACTGGGAAGCACCCGGCAGATTCAAACTTATTATAAATGGAAATGAACTTAGTACTGTGCTGGGTACTGAGGAAGGTTGGTCATGGCAATATGCCGGATCGGTTTCGTTGCGCGATACTTCAGTAACCATCGAACTAGCAGACCTGACCGGTTTTGAAGGAAGATGCGATGCCATTTACTTTAGTACTCTGAAAACTGCTCCCCCGGCTACTGTGAAAGAATTAACAGTCTGGCGGAAGAAACTACTCAGGGAAAGTGATTCGCCACTCAGATCCGAATCGTACGATCTTGTTATAGTTGGAGGTGGAATTGCCGGTTGTGCTGCTTCGATCGCAGCTGCGGAACAAGGGATGAAAGTTGCTCTTATTCAGGATCGTCCGGTACTGGGAGGAAATGCGAGCAGCGAGATTCGTGTTCATACCGAGGGCATTACATGGAAGTCAGACAGGATTATTAGTATGCTGAATACAGTCTGGTGGCCAAATGGTTCTCCCGATGCGGTTTTCGATGATAAGAAGCGTCATGCGAATATGGAGAAATATAATAATATCTCCATTTTTCTGAATATGAGAGCTTATGCCACAAATGCCGATTCAGGCATTATCAGGTCTGTCGACGCACGTCATACTTCAAGCGGTGAAACTGTAAGATTTACTTCACCGTTATTCATTGATTGTACAGGAGATGGCTGGATCGGTTACTGGGCGGGTGCAGAGTTTATGTATGGAAGGGAAGACTCTTCAAGGTATAATGAAAACTGGGAGCAGTATAAAGAATTGTGGAGTCCTGCACAACCCGACAACCGGGTAATGGGTTCATCCGTCTTATGGAGAACGGTTGACCAAGGTACACCTGTCATTTTCCCTGAAGTTCCCTGGGCTATGCAGACAGGTGGCGATCACTCTGCAACTGAAGGTACCTGGAAATGGGAATATTCCAATAATGATTTGAACCAGATTGAAGATGCCGAAGCGATCCGCGATCATATGCTCAAAGCCATTTACAGTTCTTTTTATAATGCGAAACAAAAACCTGAGAATGCAAATCTTGCATTGGAGTGGACCTCTTATCTCGTTGGTAAAAGGGAATCACGCAGACTGGCAGGAGATTATATCTATACCTTTCAGGATGAAAAGAATATGGTTGAATTTGTGGATGCGGTTGTAATGGAGGAAAGGGATGTGGATGTTCATTATCAGCAGCAATTGAAAGATCCGTCTCAGCCCGATTTTCTGTCAGAAGCGCTATTCTATAAGGTTGATCATTATTATATTCCTTACAGATGTCTGTACTCGAAAAATATCAAAAACCTCCTGATGGCAGGAAGGTGTTTCAGTACATCTCATGTTGGTCTTGGCGGCCCCAGGGTTATGAATACCACGGGCCAGATGGGTGTGGCTGTCGGGTATGCTGCTTCAATCTGTAAAAAATATGGTACAGATCCCCGTGGTGTATACCAGGCTCACATTGCTGAATTGAAAAACCTGGTCTATACCGGAAAACCCTGAGAGATATATCATAAAACACATAGAGACGTTCGATCGATCGTCTCTACATATTTCAAAATATTTCAATTTATTACATCTGCGGTCTCTGTCCCTGACCTGCGGTAACCGGACGAGGTTTCATAGCCGGTTTTCCCGGAAGCTTCGAACTTCTCATTGCTGCATTATATGCAAATGCCGCTGTTATAACTGCATTCTGTTTCAGATCAGCCATCTCCAGACGTTCGTATGTGTCCATAACTGTATGATAACCACGATCATACTCAAGATTGTCCTGTATGAACTGAAAGCCGGGAAGACCAACTGCATCAAATGAAAGGTGGTCGGTTCCTGAAGTATTTCTGATTGTTATGGTTGAACATCCCATATCGGCAAATGGTTTCAGCCACTCTTCAAAAATTGGTCTTACAAGTTCGTTCTCCTGTAAATATATTCCTCGGTATTTACCTGAACCATTATCCATGTTGAAATACGCTGCAAAGTTATTGTAGTCAGCCTTGTGTTCCTTCGTTTTAGGGTCAACAAGATATTTTTCCACATATCCGCGTGAACCGTTGAGTCCCTGCTCTTCACCGCCCCATAAAGCAACTCTTATGGTTCTTTTTGGAGCTACATCGAGATTCTTAAGGATCCTCAGAGCTTCCATCATTACAATGCAACCCGATGCATTGTCCGCAGCCCCGGTTCCACCATGCCATGAGTCTATATGTCCGCCAAGCAGAACTACTTCATTTTTAAGGAGTTTATCAGTTCCCGGAATTTCACCAATCACATTATAAATTGTAGGATTGGCGAAGAATTTATTCTGTATCTCAACTTCCATCTCAACAACTACATTGTGACGAAGAAGACGCTCCATTCTGGCATGTGCTTCAACCGGCAGGTTTAGCTGGGCAATCGGCTCCTTATCACCAGCCACATAACTTCCACCCGAAGATCTCGGTACATTGAATACACCGGAACTGTTAAGTATAACGGCGACACCTTCTGTTTTAAGCAGTTCAGTAAGTTTGGTCCGCAAAGCTCTCTGAGCTATCATAGCTGTAAAATCGCCCATCTGTCGT
The DNA here is from genome assembly GCA_031396165.1 of Bacteroidales bacterium. Taxonomy (GTDB): domain Bacteria; phylum Bacteroidota; class Bacteroidia; order Bacteroidales; family VadinHA17; genus LD21. The sequence continues at coordinate 11,091 of JANNKF010000464.1, forward strand.
CTCTGTTGTGAAGTGGAAGCCATAGCCAGCTGTTTCAGTTCGTCATCAGTATACCTGCTTGCAAATGGCTCAAAACTAAGAGTATAGGCTGAAGTTGATGGCATCAGCACAATCTTGCCAGCCAGCTTCCCCTTGTATTTTTCAAGATCAGCTTCAGTGGTGGCATCAATAAGTACAACTGCACCTTTTACAGATCCGTTTGTGCTGCCAGTCCATGCAATCGGATTACATGCAAAATTTATGTAATATGGAGCAGTCATCGCCGCATAGGCTTTAAGATTGTCCCATCCACCACGGGTGAAGTCTCGGGCAGCTTCAATCCTTACATTCTGGAATCCAAGCTCTTCCATCTTCTTTTTTGCCCATTCATTTCCTCTGTTACCACCGTTTGAACCGGTCAGGCGTGGACCTACATAGTCAGTTAGCCAGAAGGCAAGATCCTCGATTCCTGAATTCTTTAGTCCTTCCTGCTTGATTTTATATATCATTCCAAGATCAACGTTTTCACTCTGCGACATTAACCATAATGGCAGGAAAAACAGAAAAATTAGTGAGGCGGTGATTTTCTTCATTTTCATTTTTAATTAATTTGAGGTTTTATATTGATAATATTCAAATATAGAAAAAATAGATTCGGTGTATCTGATACCTGTTATATGTTTTAACAATAATTAACTTTGCTCATCCTTAATGCTAAGCGAAGTTTGCAACTTCGCTTGAATATGTAGAATGAAACTGCAATTTTATGCGACGAAGTCACAGACTTCGCCGAACATGATTTTTCTTCT
>JANNKF010000291.1:0-1538 GCA_031396165.1 Bacteroidales bacterium
CCCGAGTCGAGCATGTTGCGCACCAGCGTGACGCCGATCGAGTTGGGCCTCTCCGAGGCGCCGACGATAGCAATCGATTCCGGTTCAAATAGAGTGTGGAGGTAGTGTGTTTCGTTATTCATGGCGGCATTCCGCGGTGGCGGTAGGGTGTGTGGCAACTGATGTGCTGCAGTGCAGCATAATACCTTCCCCGGCCGCAAAACCGAGGAAATAGCCTAACTTTCATACAGTGCCACGGCACCCCTGATGATGAAACACACGAAAGGCGAATTAAAGGCCCGCCCCTCCCATCCCCCAATCGCAAACGTCGCATGCGACCTTCCCCTCACGGGAGGCTTCTGGTTAGTTCGCTGCGCCCAACTATCACCCGTCGCTCCGAACGAGCTATTTCGTTAATTCAGGGCTGTTTTCCGCGCCGGGTATTCCGGTAGTGCCCGTAGTGACGATCGGCGCTGAGGATGTGGTTGACCAGCCAGCCGGTCAGCAAGCGCTTGACCCGAAAGGCCAGATAGACCCGGTCCTTCTCTCCGAGTTCGATTTCGCGCTGCAACTCGGCAAGGAATTCAAAAAAGCGCTCGTGCTGGCGTGTGTGCAATTCGACGAAGGGATAGTTGTCTTCCTCCATCAATTGCCTCTCGTTCATGAAATCGCGGGATGCGGAGGACTGAATTTTTGCCAGCAGCGGGGGAGTCTGGCTCAGGGCGCCGTCTTTGATCGCGCTGGCCAGCGCATTCATATCGGCCAACAGGCTTTTGTGCGCCTCATCGACGATTGCCGGACCGATGGCGTATTCATCACGCCAGACGTAAGGCAGTTCGGCCCGCAAGTTGTCGAGCACGTCATTGGAGGTCTCGCAGCGTTCGAGATAGGCATGGGCGGCGGTGTCGTCGGGCACCATGGCGATGTAGGTCAGGAGTTGCTCGCGGGCGCCGAGGGTGTCGTCGATGTGATAGTAGGCGAGAGCTTGGTCGAAGTGCTTTTGGTGAAGCTGCTTGGCCTCCCGCAATGGCGGGGGCTCGCAATTGAACACTTCGTACACCGATTGCGTGCCCTGCTTGCCGCGAACGCGGGTGCGATCGAGAAAGCGGATCGACCAGAGTTCCGGCCGGTCGAGGCAGTACAGGGTGTATTCGCTGATCAGCACCGACGCCCTGTATTCCTTGGTCATCTTTTCCATGCGCGCCGCGAGATTGACCGCATCGCCGATCACGGTGCCGTCCATGCGCTCGGCGCCGCCGACGGTGCCGAGGATGACGATGCCGGTGTTGATGCCGATGCCGATCCTGATCGGACGATAGCCCGCGCGCTGGCGGCCGTAGTTGTATTCTTCGAGGCGTTGCAGCATGGCCAGGCTGCAATGCAGGGCCTGATCCGGCGAATCGGGAAACAGTGCCATGATGGCGTCGCCGATGTACTTGTCGATGAAGCCGCCATGGGCCGCGATCACCGGCTCCATCTGGATCAGGTAGGAGTTCAGGAAGTTGAAGTTCTCCTGCGGGCTCATGGTCTCCGACAGCGCGGTGAAGTTGCGGATGTCG
>JANNKF010000310.1:0-10594 GCA_031396165.1 Bacteroidales bacterium
CACTAAATAATATTTTATTTTCATCCTTTATACAAATTAAATTTTCCGCACCGTGTTGGTGCAATAGAAAGTTATACGGTTTTGGGAACCCTGAAATAAAGGATGGATCAGATAAGAAGCTGGCAGTTGGAGATAATAACCTTTTCACCACCATGTTTGTTGTGAACGAACAGTGGAAGAGTTTGTAAGGGTGTAACTTCTGGTGATAAAGCTATTAAGTTTAACGCTTTAACGATTGAAAGAGTTGTAATAGAAATCTTTACGGGATGTGTGTAGTTTCCCAGTTTAAGCTTTTCTGTTGTAAAAGTACAACAACCACTTTCGAGTGAGGCAGATATATTATGAGTTTCTTCGGTATCGGCATGAAGACAACAGGAATCATTTGTAGGAGAAGTGAGAGATTCAAAAAGCTGTGTATTTACGGTTATTCCCATGGAATTACAGGATTGAACAACTATAGTAATTCCTGTACTGCCAATAATCAGGAAAACTACCAGTAGAACTGAAATAACTCTGAATATGATATTTCTGCTTTTCACAATAGGCAAATATATGAATTTTATCTGTTTAAAATAGAAAGTATGATATATGTGACCGTTTAAAAAAGCATTGATTTTAAGGGTGTTATATATTTGATTTTTTTCTGAACAGAAAATAAGCGGGTACACCGGCAATGACAGTTATTAAAGCTATTGACGATTCAAGAGGTCGTTCCATGTATGACAGAACAAGCATCAGTACACCCGCAGCAACATAGAGTATCTGAACAGCGGGGAATCCTGGTAGTTTGAGGGCGTCCGGATTATTTTTTCTCTGTAAAAAGACCCCGGCAACTGTGAGAACCGGGAATATACCCAGAGCAAACCCCATATACGTAAGGATCTGTTCAAATGATCCGGAAAGCGTCAGTACAACAGCTATAAGTGCCTGAAAAATAATTGAATTGGATGGCACCTGAAATTTAGGGTGGATTTTCGCAGCTGATTTGAAGAATAAACCATCCTTAGCCATTGAATAATAGACTCTCGGACCGATAATAATAAATGCGCTGAGTGACGAGAATAGGGCGAAGGCTATAAGCAGTGAGAAAAAAGTATCAGCCGTCGGGCCGAACAGGTTACCCATTGCAAGTCCTCCGACAGAAATAACCCCTTTCATCTCTTCTGGTTTTATACCATATATATATAGTACATTCAGACTAAGGTATAGTAAAATTACAATACCTGTTCCCAGAATAAGCGAACGGGGAAGTGTTTTTATCGGATTCTTAATCTCTGCACCCATATAGGTTGATGCGTTCCAGCCGCTGTATGCAAACATTATCCACATAAGTGAAAGACCGATGGTTTTCCATCCGGCTATTCCTGAAGGGACACCTGCACCGGTATTGAAGTTGGACAGATCGCCATTACCGGAAAGGAAACCTGCAAGTAACAGGAAAACTATGAGTGTCACTTTAAGCAGTGTAAGAACATTCTGAATGATTGCGCCGGTTTTAATACCCCTGTAATGAATTGATGTGAATATCAGAATTACGCTTACTGACAATATAGTCTTTGTTACACCCGGTTCCATGATACCATTAACCTGGAGCCAGGCCGGAATTGCAGGAAAAGCCCTGCAAAAATATTCGCTGAAGCCCATAGCCGAAGCTGCAATAGGCGCTGAAAACCCAACAATGAATGATACCCATCCGCTTAAAAAGCCAAATACCGGGTGATAGAGGCGGGAGAGGAAGAGATATTCACCCCCTGCCCCCGGCATTGCTGCCCCCAGTTCTCCATATGAAAGTGCACCGCAGAGTGCTATAAGGCCACCAACTACCCAGAGGCCGAGCATCAGAACAGGATCATTCAATCCGGCCATAAGCAACCCGGAAGTTGTGAATATTCCGGCGCCAACCATATTGGCAACAACAATATTGGTAGCAGGGAACAGACCCAGCTTTCTCTGGAGATTTTCTTCAGCCATTATCAGAGGTTATTTTTCGGCTCTCTTGTAACTAATTGCAAGCCCTCCTCCTGTCGAGTTCACTGTTGTCTCATAGTTCTTAAGACTCTTTACATACTCCAGGTATACGTCCTGACCTGAGCCTCCTCCTCTGCCTCCGCGACCTCCGGCACTTCTGTCATAAACATTGTGTGATGTAAAACATCCTCCGGTTTTCAACTTTGGATCGAGATCAATAAAATAGTTTTTGTACCAGTCTTTATCTGCATCACTGAAAACAAAATCAAATGGGCCTTTTAGTTCTTTTACAAGTTCATGCGCATCAGAAAGCCGGGCATCGATATATTCGGATAATCCTGCTTTTTTGAAATTTTCAACAGCCTCCTTATGTCTTCTTTCATCAATCTCTATTGTTATCAGTTTCCCACCGGTTTTGCTTAGTGCCCAGGCAATCCAGATCCCTGAGTGACCTGTAGAAGTTCCGATTTCAACAGCGCTTTTATAGTTCCCTTTAATAATCAGATCGTAGAGCAACTGCCCGTCGGATGCAGGTACATTCAGATCATACCACTGACGCGATTGTCCGGCCAGAAAAGTTTTAACTTTCTCATCAAGTGCTTTATTTTCCTTCAAAGTCTGCGCAGAGAGGTTTCCCAGGAACAATATCGATAGTATAAAGCCCAGAAAAAAGGCGGATTTTATTATTTTCTTCATTTCCATCGGGTATTAATTAACATTTATGTTTATTAATTTGACAAGAATTGTTTAAGGTTTATTCCATTTGTTCGAAAAATGATTTTTTTATTAAACAGTACAACATTTTTTTTTGTAACTTGTTCCTGGAGTATAACAGAATAATATCGTAAATGATTGTTATTTAAATAACACTATATTAAATAATTAGAAGAAAATGAATTTCTCAGACTTTATAACAAATCACGGTAAACGCGTAAATAAGGAACATTACATTCACCTTATACAGGTTTCCAAAAGTGACGGTAAGATCGACCCTGAGGAACTGGAGATTCTTCATAAAGAGGGAAGAAAATTTGGACTGACTGATCCCGAAATCGATAAATTGATTGAGACTGAAGGAGATCAGCCGTATCATGTACCTTATAGTCTTCAGGATAAATTCGAACATCTCTATAATGCGGCAGGGATGATACTGGCCGACGATGTGATAACTGACGGTGAAAAGAAAATTATCCGGAAGTTTGCTATTGAGGCCGGCTTCAGCGATAAAGCAATTGACAGACTGTTGGTAATACTATTTGACGGTATCAGAAAAAATGAAAGCGAAGAGGCGCTGCTTGATAAGTTCAGGGAAAACCTGTTCGGTTAAATTCCGGCAACCTGAATCTGATCACTTCAGACTTTTCCGGGAGGAAGAATTGTTTTTCGTAAACTTCATTAAGTATCTGTGCTGCAAGGGTATGCGTTTAGGCATAAATTATTTTTTCACCCGGGATGTATGAAATTTAGACTGACAATAAATTAAAAATGATAGTACCTGATTTTTCCTTCAGGAGAAGTAATAAGTATCTCATTCTCAGAGAGGAATTTACAGGAATATATGACATCTTCGTACGAGTGACTTGTAAGGGTACAGGTTCCGGTTCCAAGTTTCCAGATTTTAAAGGTCTGGTCATTTGAGCCGCTTATCAGAAAATTTCCATCGGGCGAAAAACCAAGACCATAACCCGGTTTTTCATGTCCTTCCAAAATAGATTTTCTTTTGCCTTTCTTCAAATCCCATATTTCAATATCCTTTCCGCTAAAGCATGCCAGGTAAGCGCCATCAGGACTTATCGTAATTTCCTGGATTGAATTATTGCATCTGAAACTCTTAACCTCCAGCCAGGAATTTGTATCAATGACCCTGATATTCCCATTGTTGAAACCTAAAACTGCTTTCGACTCATCGGGGGTAACGACGATCCTGAATGGAGGTTCATTAAATGACACGATCTTAATTTCAGTTTCAGAATCGGGGCTCCAGACTCTAAGTGTTGTATCTCCGACAGAAAGAATTTGTTTCCTGTTATTAAGATATGCAATACCGTCGATACGTGCTGAATGACCCTTAAAAGTTTTCAACTCTGTTTCCTCTTCGGTGTCCCATACCCTTACAATTCCATCAAAGCTTGCGGTTACAAGGATTTTTGAATCCTTACTGAAATCAGCACATAATCCGCTTTCGTCTCCGAGGACACGGTAAGGTTCTCCCGTTGAGGCTTCATATATTATCAGTTTATTGTCGGAACAGGGGGCTGCAAAGAATTTTCTGTCTGTGGAAACAGGGGTTTGCCATGGACCAAAATCACAGATTTCATATTCTGTTTCAAAACGCTGGTGAAGATCCCACTCTCTTATTGTTCCATCGTTTGAGGCAGAAAAAACTTTATTCCCATCTTGTGTCCAGGCTAATCCCGACACGTTTCCTACATGTCCTGTAAGTTTTACCGGAACTGAATAATCTTGGGTCTGCCAGATTAATACTGTCTGGTCTTCTCCGGCGGTTGCGAGTTTACTTCCATCGGGAGAAAATTTTACCGCTTTGAGAATTTTAGTATGGCCCAGCCATGGTTCAATCCTGTGAACCACCTTACCGTTGGTACTGTTTAGAATTGTGACTCTGTGATCGGTACTTCCCACAGCGATATTTTTTCCATCCGGACTGATATCGATACAATGAAAGGCGTTATATTCCGAAGGATCAGAGAGGTCGTACTTCCAGTTTAAAGTTGGACCGGCAATATCAAATGAATAAACTATTTCGCCCCATGTTGAAACAATCACATTTTTTCCGTCAGGAGTAAATACTATTCCTGCGGCAGGATGATTATCGAGTTCAACTTTCTTTAATTCCTTTCCATCATCAGCATCGAGCAGTTTTGCATAGCCAAAAACATAGGGCTTTTTATTGGGTAATCTCTCCCAGGTTACAACTCCGATCATCCGGCTGTCGGGAGTAAATTTTAACTGGTAGATCCCCTGGGTAAAAGAATGATCGTTTTTTGCCAGCTGTTTTCCTGCTTCATAATCCCAGATTATTACACAATGATCCCTTCCTCCGGAGGCAAGTTTCTTTCCGTCAGGGCTGAAAGCAATTGTACTCACTGAACCATTGTGACCTTTTAATTTCCCTATCTCCTTCAACCCAGGGTATTCATATAGAGTGATGAGGCTGTCGGAACCGGCGGCTGCCAGAGTTTTACCGTCAGGACTCATTTTCAGATCGGTGAAATAGACGCTACCCGGTTTTGAAAAAGTTTTCAGGCTCTGATCCAGAGCTGCTTTAAGGAAATTCCATTCTATACCCCTGTATTTTGGATTGCATTTTTCGAGGTATTCATATGCAGTACTTATAAGATTCAGCTGAATGAATGCTTCGGCTGCAGCTATTTGCGTAACGTAGAGCTGATACGATTTATTTGCTAAAGGTTTACTCTGGCCAACGCCCAGGCTTACAGAAAGTTCGAATAAAACGAAGAGAATTGTTATTGCCTTTTTCATACTGGGTTAATCTCCTGGTCTGCAAACAAAGGTTAGTAGGTTTTTTTCCAGATCCTGTCAGATGCTTTGAGATACTCAGGCAATGCTGCCGAACCATACCAGTAATACAATTCAGGTTCAAGTAGTTTTCCTTTAATTGCGGGATCGGTCTGAAGTAAAGTTGAAGCTTCATCGAATGTAGCAGTATTGAGAATGAAAATTCCCCTCCAGTTATCTTCGTTTTTGCCTATAGGACCCGCCACAATCAGTTTACCAAGGTTCTCCAACCGGATCATATTGCTCATATGTCCTGCAAACAGACTGTCAATAAGTGATTTATCTGTTGTGGTATTTGTACCTGTTTTAAGAATTACCAATACATACTTTTTCATACCATAATCGTCGGCTCCTAACCGTCTGGCGAGGGTGGAATCGTAGTTAGGATTTGTTGTCTGCCCAAAGGATGAAGCGCTGAAGATCAGAAAAAGTGAAAGCAGAAGATTTTTTTTCATGTGGGATTCAATATTTAGTGTTTAACGTTTTGAAGAAAATTAAGTTCAAACAGCATAGAATTGTGCAGGGGAAGGAGATTTTTTAAAAAAGGCTGAAGAACACAATTCTTAGTATTTATTTTTATTTTAAAATTATTAGCTTGCCATTAGTAAAACCTGAAAAATAATAAATACAAGTTATGAAGAAAGTAGCCATTATTATACTGGTGCTGTTATTTATTTCACAGAACAACTTATTTTCACAACAGGATAAAGTTGTTAAATCAATAATTCAGATCGGCCAGACAGACAATCAGACCATGAACCATCTCGATGTTCTTTCAAACCGTATTGGTGGCAGACTCATAGGATCTGATGCTTACGAAAATGCGGGAATCTGGTGTGCGGCTCAGTTTAAGAAATGGGGGATGGAGGTTGAATTTGATGAAGTAGGGACATTACCGGTAGGTTTTAACCGCGGTCCGTGGTTTGGAAGGATGCTGAGCGAAAACGGAATGGACCTGCATTTTGCTACACCATCGTACACTTCAGGAACGAAAGGTGTTCAGCGTGGACAAGTGGTAATTGAACCAAAAACACAGGCCGAATTTGACCGGATGAAGGGTATTCTTAAGGGAGCCTGGGTACTGATATCAGGAACTAATACCGGATGGCCGGTTGATTATTCTTTAAAGGGTGATTCGCTGAGAGCAAAGGTAATATCTGAAAATGAAGAGATTGCAAAGACAAACCGTGAGATAACCATGGAAAACAGGAGAAATTCTGACAAAGAACCAAAACCAACCCTGCCCTTAAAAGAAGAACCTGCCTTATTCTACAGGCAGATGCGTGAGGCCGGCATACTCGGGATTATTCAGTCTTCTGCTGTTCCTATCCGGGCATTATACGACAGAAAGAACGTAGAACAAATGACATTTGAGACACTTCCTGCTACACCTGATATCAAACTTGATGAAAACCAGTATGTCATAATCGAAAAGATGGTTAAGGAGAGAAGGTATTTCCAGCTTGAGTTTGATATACGTAACCATTTCAAGATGGGTCCAATAAAATACCATAATGTAATAGGAATCATAAGAGGTAGTAAATATCCCGATGAGTATGTGCTGATGGGTGGGCATCTCGATGCATTTGATGTAGCAACAGGAGGTGTTGATGACGGTTCGGGAATTACACCGGCTATGGAGGCCGCCAGGCTGATTATGGCATCGGGAGGGAAACCGAAGCGTACCATTCTTGTATGCCTCTGGGCTGGTGAAGAATTTGGTTTACTGGGTTCAAAGAGCTGGGTTCAGCGAAATAAACTGAAGCTGGATAAGATCTCCAACTATTTCAATCGCGATGCAGGTCCGACAGTTGCTACCAGCCTTACCGTTCCTGATGCGATGTACGACGATTTCGCAAAAATCTGTGAGCCGCTCAGTAGTATTAATCCTGATTTTCCTTTCACACTGAATAAAAGAAGCACTCCTGCGGGTCCGAAGCCAGCTTCAGCCGGAGGGTCAGACCATGCTTATTTTGCGATGAGCGGGGTTCCTACATTGAGTTTCGGAATTCCCGATGTAAAAGGTTATGATTTCAATTATGGGGAGATATGGCATACCGAAAGAGACACGTATAATAAAAGTATCCCTGAATATCAGAACCATACTTCAATAGTAACAGCTGTGGTAGTTTACGGTCTGGCCAATCTCGATCATGTGCTGTCGAGGCAGGGACTTTATGTTGAGGAGTTGAAGCCGGCAAAATAGCCGGTCATTATTTCCTTTCGCTGGCGCGGATTTGCAATCCGTGCACACTCTGGCCCCGATTGCATCACGATAGCTATCTGGATGGCGCCAGCAGAAAACTTTGCGATAACCTTTGTGTCCTTCGTGAAATTACTTTGAGACCTTTGTGGTTAAAGTATTTTTTTGCCATTTTTACATTTGAATTAACACTTGTAAATAATGAGGCCATTCATTTTAGCTGAATCAACCTGGAAAACAATTAAAGATCAGAAGATTGATCTGGCCATTCTTCCATGGGGCGCTACGGAAGCGCATAATTATCACCTGCCATTTGCCACAGATAATTTTATGGTTGAAAAAATTGCTGCAGAGGCAGCCGGCTTTGCGTGGGAACAGGGTGCCAGACCAATTGTACTGCCAGCAATACCTTTCGGGGTAAATACCGGACAAATGGATATCAGAATTAATATAAATCTGAATCCTTCCACCCAGATGGCAATTCTGGATGATTTAACTGATGTCCTTAATCGCAACGGAGTGAACAAATTTCTGATACTGAACGGACATGGCGGGAATGATTTTAAACAGATGATAAGGGAGCTTGGACTTAAATATCCGAAAATGTTCATCTGTGGGTGCAACTGGTACCAGTCATTCAAAACTTCAGATTTTTTTGAGAACAGTGGCGGTCACGCAGATGAGATGGAGACGAGCATGTTACAATATCTTTTCCCTGAACTTGTTCTTCCTTTAAATGAAGCCGGTGAAGGAAAGGGTAAAAAATTCAGGATAAAAGCGCTTAATGAAAACTGGGCCTGGGCTGAGCGAAGATGGACTCAGGTTACCTCAGATACCGGAATAGGAAATCCGTATAAAGCAACTCCTGAAAAAGGTGAGAAGTGCTTCAATGAAGTCATAACCAAAATCGGAAATCTTGTTTTGGATTTATCAAAGGCCGATGTTAATGATCTGTATGAATAATCTCCGGCGTCAGTGAAATATTATATACCTGAAATTATGATTAAACGATCGATTCCTGCCATTGTTATTTTATTAACAGTACTTACTTCATGCAAAGAGCTTCCCTTTGTTTCTAGTCGTGAAACAATTCCACTCAACGGAACCTGGAATTTTGCTCTCGATTCCACCGGCATCGGAATTACTGAAAGGTGGTATTCAAAGGAACTTTCAGATTTCGTAGAGCTTCCCGGAACCCTCGATGAAAACAAAAAAGGGATTCCAAATAAAAACAGAACTGAAACGATGAGGCTCTCACGCGAGCTAATGTATTCCGGTATGGCATGGTATCAGAAGGTGATTACTATTCCGGAAAACTGGGGTAGTAAGAATATTACTCTGATAATGGAAAGAACCAAGCCAAGCTCTGTATGGGTCGACACCATTATGGCAGGTACAAAAAATAACCTGCTTACACCACATGAATACGATCTGACAAAGTATCTCACACCCGGAAAACATACTTTCACCATACTGGTAAATAACGGCAATGATGCTGTACCACGGGGAATTACAGGGTCGCATGCCTGGACCGAGCATACGCAAAGCAACTGGAATGGGATAATCGGAAAATTCTGCCTTGAAGCTGCTGACCCTTCACATATTGAAAATATTCAGGTTTATCCGGATGTTGAAAATAAAGATATCCTGGTTAAGGTGAAATTTTATAATCCTGCTACCACAATGGAGAGTATGAAAATAGTTCTTAATGCTGATGCCTGGAATACAAATACCAAACACTCCGTGTCAGCAAAAACCTATCCAATAACTCTTAAGGAAGGGGAAAACTCTGTTGAACTTACATATAAAATGGGTAATAAATTCCAACCCTGGAGTGAGTTTAATCCGGTATTATATAAACTTGCGGTTTCATTGGAGTCAGACAAAGTATATGATAATGACACTGTTAGCTTCGGAATGCGTAAGTTAGCAACACTGGGAACTCAGTTCACTATCAACGGAATAAAAACATTTCTCCGGGGGAAACACGATGCTTGTGTCTTCCCTTTAACAGGATACCCACCGATGGATGTTGAATCATGGAGAAAGGTGTTTCAGATCGCAAAATCGTATAATATTAATTTCTACAGGTTTCATTCATGGACCCCTCCGCTTGCGGCATTCAGGGCTGCCGATATCGAAGGTATTTATATGCAGCCTGAATTACCATTCTGGGGAGGATTCAGCAAAACCAGGAATCTCGATTTAAATGATTTTCTTCTCAGGGAAGGTGAGAATATTCTGGATGAGTATGGTAACCATGCCTCTTTTGTAATGTTTGCACTTGGGAACGAACTATCTGGTGATCTTGATGTTATGAAAGATTTTGTTGCACATTACAGATCGATCGATAACCGCCCCCTGATGTCTTTTGGAACAAATAATTATCTTGGATTCAGGGGACAGGTGGATGGCGAGGATTTCTTTGCAGGGTGCCGTGTGGGAGCAGACACTGACACAACTTTCAGCACTCATACGCGTGCCTCTTTTTCATTTGCCGATGCATATGACGGTGGTTACCTTAACGGCCGATATCCTTCAATAAACCTGGATTATTCGGGAGCTATCTCAAAATGTACGATACCTGTTTTGGGAACAGAAGTGGGTCAGTATCAGATTTATCCGAATTATGATGAAATAAAAAAATATACCGGGGTAATGAAGCCCTGGAATTTCGAAGTCTTCCGCGAGCGTCTCGCAGAAAATGGACTTACAGATCAGGCCTTATCATTCTTCAGAGCTTCAGGAGCCTCAAGTGCAATTTGCTATAAAGCAGATATTGAGATGGCTCTCAGAACTCCGGGATTTGGAGGATATCATCTGCTTGATCTTCAGGATTTCCCGGGACAGGGAACTGCTCTTATAGGACTACTCGATGCATTTATG